>NZ_JBFMIA010000097.1:0-429 GCF_040801915.1 Jeotgalibacillus marinus
AATGTGACGTTATTGACCAATGGCGATATTGTGTTGGTTTTTGAAGGACAGGGCGTCGATAATACGAGCGTCTATTATGAATATGGAACGTTTGACAATGACGAAGTGTCTTGGCACACGAATGGCATCCCCTATGACAACGGGCTGCAACCTTCGATCGCTGCGTTGGATAACGGACGATCATTAAAGACACACAAAAGCGAGTCGGATGGTCATCTTTGGCTAAGCACCAATAAAGTAGTTGATCCTCATTTAATATGGAGAATTGGAGAGACAGAGAAATACGAACCGCATAATTCAAACAATCCCGTGATGTTGCAGCTGGATAACGGATACATTTTATCGATGTTTGATAGCAATCAAAGCAATGGAACATGGAACCGAATGGGGGAAGTGTCTTCAAACGGTCAAGAGGTTGAATGGACAACG
>NZ_JBFMIA010000098.1:0-422 GCF_040801915.1 Jeotgalibacillus marinus
GAGCCTTTCGCAGAAAAAGTCAGCATCCATCCAGGTGGATGAGGCTACTTCGATGTAGTTTAGTGTGATCTGCCCGATGAGTTTTAGAATCTTAGCACATATCAGCGGAGAAGACAATGGCACCCCACTCCAGTACTCTTGCCTGGAAAATCCCATGGATGGAGGAGCCTGGTAGGCTGCAGTCCATGGGGTCGCCAAGAATTGGACACAACTGAGCGACTTCACTTTCACTTTTCACTTTCATGCATTGGAGAAGGAAATGGCAACCCACTCCAGTGTTCTTGCCTGGAGAATCTCAGGGACAGCGTAGCCTGGTAGGCTGCAGTCCATGGGGTAGCTAAGAGTCGGACACGACTGAGCGACTTCCCTTTCACTTTTCACTTTCATGCATTGGAGAAGGAAATGGCAACCCACTCCAGTGT
>NZ_JBFMIA010000099.1:0-414 GCF_040801915.1 Jeotgalibacillus marinus
AAAAAATAGACCACCAATTGTTATATAAGAAGATAAATATTTATCTACCACGATATCCTCTCCTTATTCTTGTTTGCTCCTCCGAAAGAAAGCGTTTCTTACATGTATCGTATAAACCAATATGATAATTGACCAAACTGTATTCCCTATAAATGGTTGCTGATTATATGACAATGATAACGACCAACTAATAATTCCAAAAAATAATGAGTAGAAAATCATCATCCAAAAACCCCATTTTTTAAGCCTTATATACCCAAATACCATTAATAAAGATATAAGAGCGACTAACACTCTCACCAATTGCTCTGGTGCATTGGTGAGACCAAATCTTTCAGCTATACCGAACTGATTGGCATCAGTATCATAAAAAATTGAGGTGAAAAGTAAAACGAATGCACCAAAAATATAAAA
>NZ_JBFMIA010000100.1:0-412 GCF_040801915.1 Jeotgalibacillus marinus
AAGCATGGCGACATGTGTAGCTGACGAATACTAATCGATCGAGGACTTAACCATATAGGTGATTACTCGAATATGCGTTGTTTGTGCGATGTCTTATCCAGTTTTGAAGAAATGATAAAAAATATTATTTCTTTATTGAATATATATTGTGCATATGATATAATATTACTTGTCGAAAAGAAAAAATGTCTAGTGATGATTGCGAAGAGGTCACACCCGTTCCCATGCCGAACACGGAAGTTAAGCTCTTCAGCGCCGATGGTAGTTGGGGGATTCCCCCTGTGAGAGTAGGACGTCGCTAGGCACTAACAATAGAGGCAATAAGAGATCATTATTTCCTTTATTGTTTTATTATTGACGCGGGGTGGAGCAGTTCGGTAGCTCGTCGGGCTCATAACCCGAAGGTCGCAGG
>NZ_JBFMIA010000101.1:0-397 GCF_040801915.1 Jeotgalibacillus marinus
GGGGGGAAAAGGGAGGGAAAGGAGAGGAAAAGGGGGGGGAAAGGAAAAAGGAAGAAGAGGAAGAGAAAGGAGGGAGGGGGGGAGGAAAGAAAAGGAAAGGAAGGGGGGGGAGAGGGAAGGGGAAGAGGGAGAGAAGAGGGGAAAAAAGAGGGAGAGGAAGGAAAGGAAAGGAGGGGGAAAGGAGAAAGAAAAGGGAAAGAAGGGGGGAGAAAAAGGGAGGAGGGAGGGAGGGGGAAAAAAGAAAGAGGGAGGGGAGGGGAGAGAGGGGAAGAGGGAAGGAAGAGGGGAGAAGGGGGGAGGAGAGAGAAGGAGAAGGGGGGGAGAAAAGAAGACGGAAGGCGAGAATAAGGAAAGGGCAGAAAGCACGGACCGCTCGGCATTCTTGAGGGGTTCCCTC
>NZ_JBFMIA010000010.1:0-116265 GCF_040801915.1 Jeotgalibacillus marinus
GTCAGTTGATGTAGATGGGATTTCTACCAGTGTTAAAAGTTTGGAAAGTGATTTTGGTGACTTAGGCACAAGAGTGTCATCGTCCGAAACATCCATCACCCAACTATCCGGCTCCATCGATCTCACAGCAAAGGAATTGGACATTGTTGAAGGTCGCATGACCGAAGCCGAGGCTTCTTTATCGGTTCATGCTGATCGGATCGAATCGAAAGTTGAGAGAGATGGGATTATATCGTCTATCAATCAAAGTGCTGAATCAGTCCAAATAAAAGCAGAAATGATTGAGTTAGACGGTGATGTCTATATGACAGATGGGAAAGTTCGTATCAGAGATGGAGCGATTGGATCAGCAGCTATTGATAATGCAGCGATTACTCGAGCACATCTTAAAGACGCGATTATCGGTACTGCACAAATAGAAAACAGTGCTATCACCAACGCCAAGATTGCTGACTTGGCTGTCGATAGCGCGAAAATATCGAGTCTCGACGCAGTGAAAATAAACGCAGGTACGATAACTGGTGTTGAAATTCGCACGGCAAACTCGGTAAGTCATTTGTATATGCGAAATCAAACAATTGATTTTATTAGCAACAACACAACCAAAATGAGACTAGGGTTTTATGATTCAAATAACTCCTTAACAACTGAACCATATATAATCATGGGTTTAGGTGATCAAATCGGTCGGGATAAAATTTATATCGAAAAAAAAGTGGGTTATTTTAACATGATTTATAAACCCACTGAATCAGGGGAGAGTCATCTGAAAATGTCAGCGGAAGGTAACGTTTCGCTGTTAGCTAAAAGAGCGATTTGGTTTAATGCGGATGAATTAATTACGATGAAAACCCTGAAAGACCATAGAGGTTCTGAGTATTACATTAATGGTAGTGGTGACGTGACTACAGCGCTGAATCGAAAACCCCTTCTTGCGGGAGGTTTACGAACCACAGGAACGAATTTATATTTAGCTACTGGATACGTGCAATCCGGCGAAGTACGAGTGACGGACGCAAATGGTTATGCAGATGGTAGAATGGTCTATCGTCCGATCCGTGCCAGTAGCTTTCCAACCGGATCAATGGCTAGTTTTAAACAAAATATTTCGATTTGGGATGAATCGGCTTTAGATTTAATCACTAACTCCACAATCTATCAGTATCGCTTGAAGGACGAGGCAATGAACGGTGTTGACAGATTCCGACAAGGGTTAGTTATTGGAGACGGGTATAACACACCGTCGGGCGTTATTGACGGAGACGGAGTGGAGCAATATTTGATGAATAGTTGGAGTTGGAAAGCTATTCAAGAGCTAAACGATAAAACGGTGTCCATCCTAGATGAAATAAACTGGATGAAGATGGAAAACCAACTACTAAAAGCAAGAGTTAAATTACTTGAAAATGCTAATTAAAGGGAGGGATTCATCATGCTAGTAAAAATTAAAAACGAAAAACTAGGGCAGGCGATCAGTCTGCTTTTTGATTTTCCTTTAAAAGGAAAACAATCATGACACCGCAGTAAGTTTATCAAGGCTTTAGACGCACGTTTGAAGGAAGTGGCGGAACAAGAACAGGAATTGATAAAAGAGCACTGTCACTTAGATGATTAGGATAAGCCAAAAACGAAAAACAACGGTCAAGAGTGGGACGTGAAAAATGTTGTAGCGTTCTGTAAAGACAAGATCGAGCTTCTCGAAGAAGGACTTGTCATTGATGGTGGCGATAATGAAGAAATGGTAAAAACGCTAAAAACTGTTTTGTTCGATTGCGAGAAGGTGATCATAGCGATCAAAGATTCCTATTTATTTTTGATAGAAGAAATAATAAATAATCGATTAAAGGAGTAGTCATGAGTTTTTTATTTTCTACTGCCGATAAATTATCTTATTTAGCCATTACAACAAGCGTAGGGTACTTACTAGGATTCCTTTTTGGGGGGTGGACTGCCTCGCTTCAAATCTTATTATCTCTTATGGTAGTAGATTACGCATCGGGATTACTAGCATCTAGAAAAGGCGAGTTAAACTCAAAAATAGGGTATGAAGGAATTAAGAAGAAGGCGATGATTGGGGTTATTGTAGCCGCTGCAAACCTTACGGATCTTGCCATACTAGAGTCGTCAGGGGTAAATGTAGGAGGCTTGTCATTTAGGGAGTTGGTGATTTTTTTCTATATCGGGAACGAATTGCTATCTATTACTGAAAATGCTGGAAGGGCAGGGGTTCCGATTCCTACACGTTTTACAGAGACAATTAAGGTTTTAAAAGGAAAAGAGCAAGAATCAAAAAAGGGGGAAAATAATGACTAAAATTATTTGTTTAGACGCAGGGCATGGGGGAACAGATCCAGGAGCATCAGGGCATGGGGCACAAGAA
Organism: Jeotgalibacillus marinus; assembly: GCF_040801915.1. NCBI lineage: Bacteria > Bacillati > Bacillota > Bacilli > Caryophanales > Caryophanaceae > Jeotgalibacillus > Jeotgalibacillus marinus. The sequence goes on from NZ_JBFMIA010000010.1 coordinate 2,381, forward strand.
AAAACGTTCTCTCTTGATCGAGTATTACGCGTGAAGGAGATTTTAGAAAATGAGTACGATGGTGCTACTGTAATTTTGACACGTAGTAATGATTCAACAGTAAGTCTATCAGAGCGATCAAGCACGGCGAACAGTGCTGGGGCGGATATCTTTGTCAGTGATCATAAGAACGCTTTTGATGGCTCTGCTCGTGGATTTGAAAGCTTTGTATATAACGGGAGTATAGGGGAAGGTACCCGAGACTTACAAAATAAGATTCATGACAAAGTAGCCTCTGTGATGAGTAGCTACGGAGTTCCAAACAGAGGGAAAAAGTCAGCTGACTTTCATGTCTTACGGGAAACCAGCATGTCTGCGGTTCTTCTGGAAGAAGTTTTTATTGACAACCTCACAGATAATAATCTGATGAGAGAATCCGCATTTAAAGAAGCTTACTGCCGTGCTGTGGTGGAGGGAATCGCCGACCATTTAAACTTGAGTAGTGGAGGAGGGAAGACCAAAATGGTTGTGGTTAAGGTGGACACTCTGAATGTTCGTTCTCGTCCTTCATGGGAGGACTCGGCCATAGCGGGAACAGTCTCAAAAGGAGAAGCATTCACTGTGATGGACAGAGTGAATGTGCCAGGAGATTCCACAGATATGTACCTATTAAAAAGTGGATTGTATATTACAACAAGCCCGACTTATGTAGATGTTATATACGTTTGAATCTAAAAAATTTGATTAATCGCCCTGTTTCTTTTTATGAGATTCAGGGTGTTTTTATACCTAATTTTCATAGGTAAGGTAAAATTACTTCATTTTTGGGGATCTCAACTCTTTCATTAATGACATTAGTTGGTTTATTCATACTAGTAACTATGATGCAGGAGAGACTCTTTTTTCATAGCACTTGATGGAAGAATGGTACTAGAAGTAAAAAATCAAAGTCAATGGAACTAAGGTCTTTAGTGAGTGTAAATTATATAAAATGGTATAATAGTATCTGTTATTATAGCAGTTATTTCAGACTACTATGGTACTTAACAATGGCCATTAATTAGAAGTACAATCAGATGGAAGTAAGAATGCTTCGTACAATTTGAGTGTATTCAGGATGGAACTGATTACCACATTATTTGGTGTATAATCCGGATAATCCATATAGTAAAGGAAGAAAAATAGCCGTACTTCCCAACGTTCACGAACAAGGTGATGGGACGATGGGAAAAAGATGATATGGTTTTTAATAAACGGTACGACTCTCCCTTTATTGGGACAGTTTTACCGTTTTTTATTATCATCGTATGTAAATTTTACGACAATGCAGGTTTAAAAAGATTAATCACTTAGAATGGCAATCTCAGACACACTGTTATTGTCTCCTCTTTTTTCTACCCACTAAAACAATCTTGTTTCTAGTTATTTTGTTTGTCTCATATTTAAACAAATAAGCTTAAAAAATTAATTGTTATCAAAACTGCTAGTATATATCCGGTTTCCTCCCATCCTTCATGAAACCACTATCCACCTCTTTAAAATACCTTCTTTAAGAATTTCAAAAAAAAAATTTAAAAAAACGAACATTTGTTCTATATTTATAAGAACGCATGTTCGTTTTTCGTGGTGAAACCGGTCTGAAATATCTCTTTGCGTTGTTTAGAGGCTATAAGCGAATTGAAAAAACAAGCAAAGGCGGTAATATAATGAAAAATATCAACGATTTGGTGAAAATGGTACAAGTACATGGATCAGAAAGTGAATTTTTTATTGAACTCTTTGAAATCATTAATGCTCAAACAATCAAGCCAAAAACGGACAGCTTTTCTCGTCAACTAAAAGGTGATGTTGCAGAGGGGTATCACGAGGGGTACGTTTTACTGATGGAATTGGTACATAGTTGGAATGGTACAGGGAATTTTCATCGTTTGTATAAACTATCATTTACTAATAGATTACGTAATCTAGTTAAATATATTGGTAGGGATGTAAGGAAGTTGAATACTTCTTATGAAATTTCTTTATCTGAAAATGCTAAAAGAGGGGATAGTAGTTCATCAAATATTTTAGATGTAGCACTTGATAAAGCACTGCATGTATCAGAAGAGTCCTGTGGCTATGGTGATGAAGTCTCTCTTTCAGATGTGATTGAAAGCTTTGCCGATAGATACCCCGAACAATACAAAATTATATCGATTATGGAAAAGTTCACACCTGAGACGAATCGGGATGAAAAAACAAAAGCCTATTTAGATCATTTCTATGCGAAAGAATACACATCAGCGATTCAGAAAAGGGTGTCCCGGTCTCGAAGTAAATTCCAAAAGTTTTTAGTTGAAAGCGGTTACGAAATAAATTTCTAAAAAATGTATACAGAAGAAAAGATACCTTTTCTTGTTACTAGGTTGTTGCTGATGCTTAATTGCATCAGCTTTATTTTGTCTGGTGCGTTGGTAGTCTGAAAAATTCACTAGAACGTTTATGTATAAGTCTATTTTTTCAATTGGCGTTGTTAATGGGGTGTAACTTATTGAAAGGTGGGCTTTTTAAATGGCTTTAAAGCATTTATTGGTTGAAGAAATTAGAACCACGTATATATACGAAATAAATGTAAATTCTACTGAAGGCGGTGCTTTCTAGTGGGGGCTGTTTCAATCGATTTAAATAAGAATGAAAGAAAGCTAGAATCACTATTTCCAATGAATACGAAACGAGGTATTCAAACATTTCTTGAAAACTATTCACTTCTTCAAGGCTTAATCTATTCTTCAGCTGACTATGACGCACTAATTATGCTGATCGATTTTAATAGGGCTTTAGATGAATCATATCTTTCAGCGAAAGAAATTTATGCATTGAGGGAAGTATTTATTAAAGATAAAAAACGTGTGGATGTGGCGAAAGAATTAGGTGTGACAAAACAAACGGTACAGAGTTGGTTAAGTCGATCAACTCAAAAACTAGCCAACTATTATACGGAAATTGAAGGTGAACTTTATGTATAAGATGTTTTATAAAGCATCGGCTTTTGAGATTTTAGTAGATTTGTTACTTGTTGAGTATAAAGAAAAAACACTTCAAGAACGTAAAGCAAAGGTTGAGGAAATGATTGAAGATTATTACTTGAAAAATGATAAATTTCCTGACAGCTATCAACTTCATCGATTAGGTGATTTAATTCTACATGATGATTTGTCCAATCCTTCGTCTTATAAAGTTCAACAAGAAGAATACCCCTTTCACTCATTTACACAGCAAAAAAGAAGAAAGAAGAAGGAATTTGTTGCTGAAGGTGATGTATTGGAACACATGAATTACAAGTCAAAAAAACGCCAACCTACATCGCCGCCAAAAGATCTACAAAGATGATTATTATTGCACAAACTTCGCAGACATATCTTCAAGACGTTTCGATTCATTGTTGAGATTCTACAGCTCACCCCAGTGTGTTGACTTCTTCTGTATTATTTCATCAGAAAGATAAATCTACGATCGATATATTCATAGGCAACTCTATCACTGTATTCATCTACTAAATGCTATTTCACTAAGGTTATCATACTCATACCTATCCGATCTTGGGGTATAGTTATAATTATTTTTAATAATCTAACTATTTTTAAAATTCTTCCGATAACTAATAACTTAGAGTATAATAGAATTGAAAAATATTCAATAGGAGGTATTTATATGAAATATTTGTTGAGAAAGACGCTTAATTCGCTTACTTTACTATCTGTTCTAGCCGTTTTATTCTTTGGTAGTAACCAAGCCTTGGCAACTTCTACTTCATCTTCTTTAAATAATGTTGTCTTCGGTGATTCCGAAACAACGGGTCAAACTCAAACACCTGGAATTCAAGACGTAACTAATACAGATCATTTTTATGGTAGTAACCGCTATGAAACCGCTGCCCTCATTTCTCAACGAGGATGGTCTCGGTCTGATACCGTTGTGTTAGTCCGAGGAGATGAATTCACTGACGCAATTGCTGCTGTTCCTTTAGCACATAAGCTAGACGCTCCTATGTTGGTTAATGGAAGTGATGTGTTAAATGACGAAACAAAGCAAGAAATTGAGCGTTTAGGTGCTAAAGAGGTAATTATAATAGGTGGATACCTATCGATCAATCAAGATGTCGAACAACAGATTAAGGCTCTCGGAGTAGCCGTAGACAGAATTAACGGCAGTACTCGTTATGACACAGCTAAAATAATCGCAGAGCAACTCGGTAACAATCATGATGAAGCAATTGTCATTAACGTCAATGCCTTCACAGATGGAATAGCGATTGCGCCATACGCTGCAAGAGAAGGGATCCCAATTCTATTTACGGAAAAAGACTACATTCCAAAAGAAACAAAAGACATACTAGATCAAGTTAAAAGCACGACTGTTCTAGGAGGATATCTAGTTATATCAGATGACATTTTACGTCAAATGCCAGCCCCTAATCAAATAGCTGGTGCAACAGTGTATAGCACCACGGATATGGTTATTAAACTATTCAATTCTTCCCGTAACCAAGCTTATGTAGTATCTAGAGATTCCTTTGCTGACGGGATGACCGCTTCTGTATTAGCTGCAAAAAATGATGAATCTATTATCTTCTCAAACGCTAATCAATTACTTGATGTGCCAAGGCAAACAATGAATTTGTTTGATAATATAACTATTATTGGTGGACCTTTTTCACCCGATTTAGTCGAAGAAATTAGAAACCGATAGAATGTATCGATAAATAGAGTGTTGTATTTATTAAAATCAGTCTCGCCACACACTTAGCCAAAGTTAGCTAAGTGTGTGGCGAACTTTTTATATTTGACACACTGAAGTGAGTGATGCTTGGTGTTGGAATCGATTCAATTTTTAAGTTCTGAATAATCATTCATTTCCAAATGCTAATAAGATATACTAATAACTATCATCTTAAAGAGACTGGAGGTTTGTTTATGACGATCAGTGTAGGCGATGTATTCACGTGGGTACGAACATTTAAAGAAGAGGAAACGTTGCAATTTGCGCAGATTACTGGTGACCAGGGCCGACACCACATGGAACGAGATGAACAAGGGCGTCTGATGGTTCATGGATTGTTAACCGCAAGTATTGGAACCAAAATTGGCGGTGACATGAATTACATCGCTCGACAAATGAATAGTGAGTTTTTACGACCAGTATTTACCGGCGATACCGTGACGTGCGAACTTATCGTGACAAAAGTAGATAAGCAACAAGGGTTTACGAATGTTGCAGTAAAATCAACTTATAAAAATCAGCATGACAAAGAAGTAATGTTAGCTACGAGTTATGGTGTGATCCGAGATTGATGGGGGACAGGTAGATGACATTTACGATAAGAGAAGCTGTGGGTGAAGATGCACTTGAGATTGCTCGAGTGCAAGTGGAAAGTTGGCGGACCACGTATAAAGGAATTGTGGCGCAATCGATGTTGGACGCTATGTCATGTGACGTGAGAGCAAAGCGTTGGGAAGAAGGATTAAAGCGGTCAGAAGCTTGCACCTATGTGGCGGAAATCGAAGATGAAATCGTTGGGTTTGCTAGTGCAGGAAAAGAGCGTCAAGGTAAATATAGCGAACATAAGTACGAAATTTACGCGATTTATTTGCTAAAAGAGCATCAAGGGAAAGGAATCGGTCAAGCGTTGGTGAAAGCAGTGACTGAGACATTACAACTTCAAGGAGAGAGCGGTTTGATTGTTTGGGCTCTTACTGAAAACCCATACAGTAGCTTTTATGAAAAACTTGGTGGTGTGCAGATGGATCACCAAGTTCTCGAAATCGCTGGACGTAAGCATGATGAAGCGGCGTTTGCGTGGGGAAGTTTAATGGAAGTCAAGGTTTAGACGTTCGGGAACATGTGGGTTTTGGCAGAAGTGTACAGCTCGGAAGTTGCTTTTGCTTATTTAGTGACTTTCAGGCTTCTCTTAGCTTCAGGTCATGCATAGCATGATGACTATTCGAATTTAAGTTAGGAGGCGTTTTATTATGAATGAATCATATGCGGTCGGTTGGTTCACACTTACTCTCATTAATGCAGGTCTTGCACAGGGAAAGAACCGCAGTGGCTTGAACTGGTTTTTGCTGTCGCTGCTCCTTGGACCATTTGCAACCTTTTGCCTGGTTGTTTCTGAAAAACTACCAGAATAGAGTGAGAGAAAATGGACCGGAAACATGTTGATCTCAGCAGGAGCCATTTCGTGCTCAGTACAAAAATGAAAATCGTTCATGGTCGGAGGGACAGATAATGCAACAAACTACATATAAAGTAAAATCTATTAATCTCGGAAAAATAGAAACACTTACGTTTGGCGACAAAACGTTTGAAACAGCGATTCGTAAGCAAGCAATCACTGAACCCGCTTTTATCACCAAACTTGGGTTGGTAGAGGATGAACAGGCGTTTGAACATCATGGTGGAACGGAGAAGGCGTTATGCCTTTATCCATATGATTATTACGCTTTTTGGAGCGATTTGCTCGGTCATTTAGAGGGTCCTGCTTTGTTTGGAGAAAACTTGAGCACACTTGGTCTGACTGAAAAGAATACGCATATCGGTGATGCGTTTAAGCTAGGTGAAGCGGTCATTCAAGTGACAGAGCCGAGACAGCCTTGTTATAAACTCGCTGCTAAATACGGTGTACCTGACATGGTCGTTCGAATGAGGGATTCAGGCTACACAGGATTTCTATTTCGCGTACTACAAGAGGGCTGGGTGTCTCCGGAGGATCATTTAGAGCTGATCGAACAGCATCCACACCACGTTACCGTTTCTTTCGCCAATGATGTGAAGTTTTCTAAGAAGCCATCAAAAGAAGCAATCGAAACCATTTTAGCTGTTGATGCACTATCTGTCACGTTACGTGAGTCTTTAATGAAGAAGTTAAATAAGGTAGACGAATAAAGGTGCTAAGTACTTCCTAACCTAGGATGTACTTAGCACTTTTTATGTATAGACAGTGGGAGTCCAAAAATCCACCCATACTCGCTCGTTAATTTTCACACATGTTACAATGTAATGATGATTTAATTCGTATAGACGAGAGAAATTGGGTGGAAAGATGAACCAGTCAAATGTATATATATGGTTGTGTGGAATTATGATGGTTTGGGGATTGAATGTTGTAGCTGTGAAGGTGTTGGTTGAACAATTTGATCCTGTTGCGATGACATCTTTGAGAATATTTGTCGCGGGTGTGGGTGTGTTGCTCGTGCTAGCTTTTATGAAAAAATGGAGAATGCCTTCGATGAGCGAACTTGGTCTCATTACGTTGATTAGTTTATTTAACGTTGTTGGGCATCATTATTTCTTAGCAATTGGCTTGAAGCAAACATCTGCAGTTAACACAGGTCTTATTTTAGGGTTGATCCCGATTTTAACTGCGATTTCAGCCATGGTCTTTTTGAAAGCAAAGATGACACCTCTTAAGTTACTCGGTATTATTGTTGGCTTTATGGGTGTAGCACTCGTTGTTATGGCTGGTCAACAAGATGCTTTTAGTATCGCGATGGGTGATTTGTATATTTTATTGGCCGCTGTTGTTCAGGCGATTAGTTTTGTATTGATTAAAAAGACTTCGACCGATATGGGGATTTTGCTTTTGACTGGTTGGATGATGATCATTGGCTCATTTTTCCTCATGGTCATCAGTTTTGTAACTGAGCCGAATGGTTATGCGACACTCTTAAATGGTGAAATGTATCATTATGCTGTTTTTTTCGCATCTGCTTTGTTAGCTACTTCAGTTGGTCATATGATTTACAATAACGCCATTCGAATGATTGGTCCAAGTGAATCGGCTGTGTTCACTAATTTAAATTTACTTTTTTCGTTGACGGGTGCGGCTGTGATTTTAAATGAATCACTTTATGTGGAGCAGTTGCTCGGATTTCTGTTCATTGTAATGGGTGTAATTAGTGGGAGTGGAGCCATCGATCATTGGATTCGCTCAAGAAGAACGCGACGCACGGCACTTTTAGAGCGAGCGTATAGGGAGAGGAAGAAATAATTGGTTTGGCGAAGGTCACGTAAAGTAGTTGTAACCGCGCGCAAAATTCCAGTTGACTCTCACGTTACGTCATACCCTATAGTAAAAAATGAAGGGAGGTTTGATGATGACACTTCGAGTAAAAGAGGTAGCTGATTTGGTTGGGATTAGTGTGCGCACACTGCATCATTACGATGAAATTGGCTTGTTAACGCCAGATCAAACGAGTGAGTCTGGTTATCGACTTTATTCAGATGAAAATCTAGACACACTACAGCAAATCCTCATTTTCAGAGAATTAGGCTTCCCTTTGAAGAAAATAAAGGAAATCGTGGCGAGCCCTTCGTTTGATCGACAAGAAGCATTGATCCTTCAGCGCAAAATCTTGATAGAAAAACGAAGCAAATTCGATAAAATGATCGCCTCGGTTGATAAGATGATTCAACATTTAAAAGGAGAAATTCATATGACCAATAAAGAAAAGTTCGAAGGCTTTGATTTTAGTAGCAATCTTTATGAGCAAGAAGCTCGTGAGAGATGGGGAGATCAAGCAGTGGATGATTCAAATGAGATTATTGGAAAGATGTCAACGGATGATCAAAATAAACGGATGGAAAAAATGGAAGCCATCTATACGAAAATGGCTGCGATCCGCCATCTGCCACCAGATGGTGTTGAAGCACAGGATGCTGCTCATGAGTGGTACGTGTGGTTAAATCAAATAGGGAGCTATTCGTTAGAGGCATACAAAGGACTGGGACAAATGTATGTAGATGACAAACGTTTCACGAAAAATATTGATCAATTTGGTGAGGGATTGGCAGCGTTTTTAAAAGCTGCGATGGCTGTTTATGCGGATCGTAATAAAACAAAATAGAATATAAAGAACACCGTGAATCAAACTGATTGACGGTGTTTTGTGTAAAAAATGGTGAATTTAAAATTTATTAAGATATAAGTGATTATCTATTCTTTTCAAAAACGATGATCTCACCGACTTCTTGAAAACCAGCTCTTTTATAGATATTAATTCCATCTGGAGAGGCTTGTAAAACACACGGTTTAATTACAGGTGTGGCTAGTTGCTTTAAAAGGTACTGAAACATTGTGCTCCCAAACCCTTTTCCTCTAACATCCTCTCTAGTCGCTATATCATAAATCCCATAGCTTTTACCTGCTTCAACAATTATACCAGTAGATACCACTCTGTTTTCTGAAATACCAATATACATTTTTATATCGTTTTGTTCATAATTAAATTCTGGAGCTATTTTCTTAAAATATGCATCAATGGCATTAGCTTCAGGGGTGGCTCCGAATAAAGACTGTAAAACATCACTGTACATCAGCAGATCTTCAATGCTCTGAACCTGACGAATTTCTACTTCCTTTTTAGAAACTTCAAAAGGTTGGTGATCGTTTAAACGATCTAATTTCATTGTTACATTTCTCTCTGCCTCTTCAAAGCCGACTTCTTTTAACATATTTAATAGGCTGTTCGTAATAAAGCGTTGATCTACCCATATACTCACGGGAAAAGCCTTCGTTTGAAAAGATTGAATGGCATACGACAACTCTTTAAGAGAATCCTCTGTATCATTAGACAGAGGAATAATAACATTAAACGTATCAGATGGAACCCCCGAATTCACTTTTACTACATTTTTCTGTTCTGTTACTTTTAACCCTTCCATCGACTTAGCAACTGAAGTTACTCTTGTTACTAAATTATCTAATATCATTTCCTCACCAGACAAGTTCTGATGCATGTTACCCACCAACCTTTCTTTTAAATTAATACCGCTCTTGATAGTGAGTATAAATAAAATTTAGCAGGTTTGTATACGATGTTCACTTTTTTATATCCACCCATAATATTCTGCCTATTTGTGTGTAGTTCTATCTATGGGATCGTTACATATTATTTAGCATATCTCGTAGAGGATAATAGGGATCGTTTTTCTAGTATAGGATGTTTCTACTGAATCGTTAGGATAGATCTTGTTATTGTATTTGGATATCAAGACGAAAAGTCTAGGTAGTGTGAACCTTACATAGCTTATAAAAGATCCTGTGGTGATGGGATTGGTTTAATATTAGGAGAAAAGGAGTGTTAGAGGATGGATTCGTATCAAGCATCTGATCAAGATGTAATGGGATATCCGTTTATTATTGAAGGTGAAATAAAGTTCATCAAAACACCTATCCACTATAATTTCTATGAGAAAGATTTAACTGGATTGCGTAGCCTTCCCCTACTCTATGAAGGTGATTTTCATGATGGTTGTCGTATAAGAGATGAGTACTCTCAAACATTTTTTAATATGCTTAGCTATATCGACTACATAAAAGAACCATTAGAAGTACTATGCTTGCAACCTTCTAAGGTTGGTGGTGCTGATGAGGATTGGTCTATTTATACTGATGGAACAAGTAACGGTACATTATTCAATAACCTTTATGTTAGACACATGCACCAAATAATCACAGCAAAGACTGATACACGACCTCTTTCAGATAAAGAAAAAGCACTAGCTTTAACCTTTCTGCGTAAAGATACAGATAAATATTGGTGTGAAGAATATGAAGATGATGATTACTTTGAATATACATTTAGAGAAATAAAGGAGAATGTACCATCATTCAAGCACAGTAATAATCTTGGTTATCATATTAAGATGTTAGAGGATGCTGGTTTGATTGAAGTACTAAGAGAAGTAGACGAGGAAACAGGTAAGAAGAAAACGAATAAGTACAAGTTCATTCGTCTACCATTGATTTTCTAAAAATAAGTACCCACTTCAGATCGTATTTGTTTAACTACTTTTTTTATTCAAAAGGTAGCGAATAAAACTAACGATTTATAGAAATATGCACGTTAGTAGTATAAAAATAACAAGACCTCTATCATCGTATGAACGAGAATAGGCATAAGTGCTTGCAAGCATAAATATAACGAAAAGAATGAAGTTAATTAGATATTTTCTCATCATTTTCACTTCAACTTTCTGTACTACCGCATGTTCTAGATCACCTGTCTCTATATGCCAATGACACCGAGTGCAAAGAGTGATGAGATTTTCTGACGAATGATTACCACCACGTATTCGAGGGACCATGTGATGAACTTCTAAAGAAGTACCACTTTCACATAAGTTTGAAAATATAATCAATAAGGATGATGGTGTGTAATGAGCGGAATAGATAAAAGAAATAGATTAAGTGAAGAGCCATTTTCTTATCAAATGACTAAAAAAGGAACGGTAATGATAAGTTACGAAGGGAAGCAAGTTAAAATTGTAAAGGACAAGGAAGCGGAACATTTACTATCAAAGATAAAAGAAGTTGACCATGATCGTACCAAAGTACAACTCTTGTTAGCTAAAATTACTGGAAACTTTAAGCGCGGTAATGAGAAATTAGGTATAACTAAAAAGAATCGAAAATAAATCAAGTTTGTTATCGGATTTTATCCGCGGCTGTAGTGCCGATATCGAAGTCTAGGTGGGAGATATCCGCGGATGTGGTATCGTTATCGAAGTCTGCTCGGCACTTATCCGCACTTCATGCCAAACGTCCTACCACACATGAAATGAATAATTCATATTTGAAGCATAGAAAACAAATTCATACTTATAAGAACCCTCCGTCCAAGATGATTCCTCTATTATTTCGCTCGGAACATACAGAAAACCCGAATTAGGGGACTTTTTTATTTAGTGTCCATTATTCTCGTTATAGTTCAGAAATAGATTAAGACCCTGTTTTGATTAATCTTCCTTTCAAAACAGGGTCTTTTTTTGTTTGAAACATCGCCGTTACCTTTGTTTAAAAATTGGTTGTGTATTCATAAATTTCACACAAATGATCTAATTATGTCGAATATCCTTTGTGTAATAAATGTTAATACAGTAAAATAGATACATAGATATTGTTGTGACTTTTATATCATTTATCGTGTTTCTGACAATCGTTTTCTAGTAATCCAATGGAAAACGAACACTAGTTGTTACGATACAAGGGGGGAATGAGACAAAATGAAAGGGCTTAGAGATTTTTTTAGAAATTTGAAAATGGGGACAAAATATTTTATTGCTTTGGGAATAGCGATCGGACTTTTTATCATTACTAGTGTCATCGTTTATAATCAATTTTCTGAGATCGAACAGAATATTGATGCAATGAATAGAGATTCGGATCGAGCGATAAATATCATACAAATGGCTTCCATATTTGGTGGGCTTGATATTCGAATTGCCGATTATGTGAATGAGGGCGATGAAAGTTATGTAACCGAATTTGAAACATTGAGACAACAATTTATAGAAGAGACAAATGCCATGAGAGCAAATTTGGATGATGAAGAACAAGTGGTGATATTCAATCAAATTGAATCAAACGTAGATGAAATGGATCGAATATTTATGGATATAATGGTCCCTGCCTATTTACCTAATGGTACGAACAAAGTACTGGAAGCTGCAAGAGATCGTACGCAGGAATTACGCATTGAAACTGTTGGTATGCTTGAAGAATTATCTGGTACAGTGTTGGTTGAAAGTGAAAAAGCAACGAATGATGTACATACAGGTATCAAGCAAAGCTTTGTTATAATGGGGATTTCTGTGGGTATATCTATGTTATTTCTACTCGTGGCATTATATATAATCAATACGGTTATTCAACGTAACTTGAAAAAAGTTGTGGCCATGTCAAATGAAATTGCGGATGGAAACTTAACTGTCGATGATATGGATTATAAAAGTAAGGATGAAATTGGTCAGTTGAATAATTCTGTGAATACGATGAAATCAAACCTTCGCCAAGTTTTACATCAAGTGTCAACCGTATCTGAGACTGTTAAAAGTCAAAGTGAGATATTAACGCAATATGCGGATGAAGTACAAGGAGGTAGTAACCAAATCGCATCGACCATGCAAGAATTATCGAGGGGGGCTGAAGAACAGGCTCATGCTTCTTCTGATCTTTCAGAGAAAATGAATGAATTTGTCTCAAGCATCACAGAGGTTGCAGACAATCAAAACCAAATTAGAGAAGGGTCTGTTTCCATGTTGTCGGTGACAAACCAAGGTAGTCAGGCGATGGTCGAATCAATTGATAAAATGAATGCGATCGATGAAAAAATGCAGAACTCACTACAAATGGTGAAAGGGCTAGACAATAAAACAAACGATATCGCCCAGTTAACAAACATGATTCAAGAAATCGCGGATCAAACCAACCTACTGGCATTAAATGCTGCCATTGAAGCGGCTCGAGCTGGAGAACACGGGAGAGGTTTTGCTGTTGTTGCTGACGAAGTTCGGAAATTGGCTGAGCAAGTAACAACATCTATCTCCAAAATCACAACAATCGTCAATGGCATTCAAACGGATTCAAGAGAAGTGGTTGTATCACTTGAAGACGGCTACCAAATGGTGCAAGATGGTACAACGAACATTTCACACACAGGTGAGCTTTTCAGTAATCTAAAAGAAACCATCAATAACGTTTCGGATCAAATTAGCTTAATGACGGATTCGATTTCCATTATTTTGGACAGCACCAAAACCATGAGTTCATCGATTGAAAGTGTAGCGTCTGTATCGGAAGAATCTGCTGCAGGAATTGAACAAGTATCCGCCACTTCACAAGAATCAAACGCTTCGATGGAAGAGGTTTCAAGAAGTGCGAATTCATTAAAAGAAGAATCGGTCAATCTCAATGCGTTGATCCGTAAGTTTAGAGTATAGGTGGATTCGTTACAAAAAATCCTTTGACAAGGCGGATGCCTTTGCCAGAGGATTTTTTTGGAATAACTTGTACTTAAGGATAGAAGGTTGTTAGCAAACCGTAGAACGTTACTGATGAAGTATAGAACCAACTAATTATTGAAATGTACGAAGACACACCGAAAAAACAGGCATTAATTATCTAGCTTTTAAAAAATAGTATAAGAACCAAACAGCGTGATTTTGCTCATCTGCTGCTGCTCTGCGAAATATTTCTTTAATGTATGGATTAGTCGTTTCATCTGCTATTTCTAAGTAAAAATCAACGGTTCGTTGCTCATCTTGTATAGAAAATTCTAATCCATTTAAATATACATCAGGACATTCTTCAATGATTTTTGGTTGAGGTTGTCTCCCAGTTAGGCTGATATAAATCTGTCCAAATTGATGAAAATGTTTTATTTCATCCTGTCGAATTTCAAGAATTTGATTCCGTTCATTTTCTTTTGAAGTCATATTAGCTAACTTGGCATAACACTGGATTGCACTATACTCTCCATCAAGTGCCTTTTCAATATGACTAACCAATTTTTCATTTTGCCTGTAAATTAAATTGTTATCATTTAAATAAGAATACATAGTCATACCTCCCTAATGAGCCTAATAGTATCCTATGAGTAATTAATGTAACTAGTGAGTGTATTTGTAAGAGTGATGAACATGCTTCAACGATCCCCATTTTTCTATGTGCTAGTACCTTTAATTTGTCGATGTTTCTTGCCTTAAAACCTCCATACGCGTGGGAAAATGAACGAGTAGCGAGGCTTTTAATTATTGTTGTTGTCAGCACGACCATTACATAAAATGAATTAACAAGTGGAATAGTATCCTTATCCATCCTACTTGTCAGTTCATTTTTTTTATTTGAAACGAGCTTCGTGCCTTATGTGTATGATTTATGAAAGTGACTAATTCTGTGATACAGTCACCCAATTAGTTGGATAGATAAACGTTAATAGGAGGTTGTTGATATGTCACATCAAACGAAAGCCATTGTTCAGGGGTCATTGGATGCACTGTTGGAAAATAAGTTGTTTTTACCAGATTTGCAAGCGGATGCGAGAGAGCAGGCATTTACTTCGTTAGGTGCGATCCTTTCAACCCCAAATAAAATACATAAATCCTTTATCAGAATGCCATTAGAAGGTGGGAAGGTTGTGCGAATTCCTGCTTTTCGCGTTCATCATAATGATGCGCTTGGCCCATATAAGGGAGGAATTCGTTTTCATGAATCGGTCAATGAAGAAGAGGTCATCAATCTTGCTTTTTTAATGACATTGAAAAATGCACTTCATGGTGTCCCGTTTGGTGGAGGAAAAGGTGGGATTGTTTTAAACCCGCGTGACTACTCAGTGAAAGAATTAAATGTTCTATCCAAAAAATATGTTCAGTATTTTGCTGATGCTTTAGGTCCTGATAAAGATATTCCCGCGCCGGATGTAGGTTCAGGTGAACGTGAAATGGACTGGATGATGGCGGAGTATAAGAGCATTAAACCAGGTCAACCTTACCGAGGTAGTTTTACGGGGAAAAGTGTGATCAATGGTGGTTCGCTTGGTCGTAGGGAAGCAACCGGAAAAGGCGTCTATTTTACATTGCGCTATATGCTCCACGATTTCTTAAATGATCAAGAGGATGTTCTTACGAAGAATCAAAATGGATTTGCTAAAAAGGCATTAGCTGCAGCAAAT
Organism: Jeotgalibacillus marinus; assembly: GCF_040801915.1. Taxonomy (NCBI): domain Bacteria; kingdom Bacillati; phylum Bacillota; class Bacilli; order Caryophanales; family Caryophanaceae; genus Jeotgalibacillus; species Jeotgalibacillus marinus. The sequence goes on from NZ_JBFMIA010000010.1 coordinate 17,851, forward strand.
CGTCCACTTACAGTTGCTGTTCAAGGATTCGGAAACGTCGGATCTGTTACGGCTCTTGAAGCCTATTCATGTAAGCATCTGCAAAATAAAGTTGTCGCGGTAAGTGATAGAAATGTAACGTTATTTAACGCGGATGGCCTAGATATTCCAGCCCTTGTGAATTTCACAGCGACGAATAAAGGTGATTTGCCGACAACAGAAGAGCAACTTGAAAAGTGTGGGATGAAAGCCAACATTCAAGACCGAAATGATCTACTATATCTTGAGGTGGACGTGCTCATGCTTGCCGCTTTAGAATCTCAAATACACAAAGATAATATGGATAAAATAAAAGCAAGTATTATTGTAGAAGGGGCCAACGCACCAGTCACAGCAGAAGCGGACCAATTTTTTAATGACAAAGGAGCCATTATTATCCCTGATATTCTTGCTAATGCAGGCGGGGTAATTGTCTCGTATTTTGAATGGCTTCAAGGACGCGAAACACAATTTTACAGTGAAGACGAAGTGTTTGTTATGCTATTCAAACAAATGAAAGCCACGATGGATACGATCTTACCGAAGTTTTTCGACGACCCATTCCCATTAAGACAAACTTGCTACATCCATTCTGTCATGAAATTATCTACGGTTTTATACAAGCAAGGAAAGTTGTATTAAAAAACGGCCAGCTGTTCGACAAGTTTAACCTTGTTCGAATAGATGGCCGCTTTTATGTCTGAAAAGGGGAGCGAACCTAATGCTTTTACGTATATTTTAGCCTTTGTGGCAAAAGAAGAAGTAAGAATTCTCCAATCATCCAATAGAGGCTGTAATGACATCGTACTAGTAATAAGAAGACGACCTAAACGACCGAAAATTTGAAATGATTTCCATTAAAAATTCCTCCTGATACGTAACATGCAATCCTTTTCAAAATCCTTCTATTTTTTTAAAAAACTACAGTAGGTAGTTGTTGGTATTTTCTGAAATTTCATTTACCTAGTAATATATCGATGATAGACTAAACAATAAAAAGGGGGATTCTTGATGAATGGATTAGGGAGAAAGTACAAATGAATGTTAAATACTTAAGAAGAAACAATTAGATCGGTACTTTTAGAGGAGGTTTCTGTGTATGATTTATTATCCAACATTAAGGAGTGGTGGAACGATTGGGGTTACAGCTCCATCTTCTGGTGTGCCGACAAGTTTACATGAGATCGTCAAGCAATCCGTTTCAAAGATGGAGGAACGAGGGTTCACGGTTGTTTGTGGAGAGACGGTGTGGACACAGCACAAGGCTAAATCTTCTTCTGCAAAAAAACGTGGGCATGAGTTTAATGAGATGATGAAGGATCAATCAATTGACTTTATTATTCCTCCTTGGGGCGGGGAATTGTCAATCGAAATGCTTGAATACGTAGACTTTAAAAAAATGAACAAAAAATGGATTCTAGGTTATTCAGATACAAGTGTGTTGTTGCTCGCGATCACCTTAAAAACAGGGCTTGCTGCAGCTCATGGTACAAATTTAGTTGATTTGAGAGGGGATTTTTGGGACGAAACAACAGCGAAATGGATAGAAGTGCTTTCGACTAGAAATGGTGAATCGATCTCTCAGTATTCGTCTGAAAAATATCAACAGAAATGGGATTTTGAAAACTCTTCACCTTGCGTGTTTCATTTAACAGAGCAAACGAAGTGGAAAACGATTTCTGGGCAACCTGAACAAATGGAAGGCCGACTACTAGGTGGATGTATCGATGTGATCCGTCATTTAGTTGGGACTCCTTACGGCGATGTGAAACAATTTAGAGAACAGTACACAACAGGTGAGCCGATTATCTGGTTCTTAGAGAATGGTGAGTTGTCGACCACTGATCTACGTCGTTCACTTGTTCAAATGAAGCTAGCCGGTTGGTTTGATAACTGTGCGGGAATTTTATTTGGGCGTAGTGAAGCCAACACACCTGTGGATAATTATCTGGTGGAAGATGTGTATCAGGATTTGTTTGAAGAGTTGGGGATTCCGATTGTTTATGACATTGATTGTGGACACCAACCACCACAAATCATGTTTATTAACGGTGCAGTTGCTGAAGTGGAGGTAGTTGAAGGGACAGGAAAAGTGGTGCAGTGGTTTAAATAGAGATGGTGGAGAAGATAGGAATGGATGAAGTGTGGATAATAAGTGGACGAGTTTCATACCATCGCAGTGAGCCGGGATAAAATTCGCTGAAATCTTATTGTGGATTGTGAATAAGAACGTTGATAAATAATGGAACTTATCGTTATGTATCTTCGTACTTTAGTAAAGACCCACTTTAGGAGTGATCTTATGTATACGAATCGACCAGTTATTCAAGTGAAAAAAACACTGTTTGAACGACTTTTTAACATGGTTGCAATCGTAGCGTTTTTTGCATGGATGGTGTATTTGGTAGTGGACTGGGCGTCGATTCCAGAACGAATTCCGTCCCACTTTAATGCTCTTGGGGAACCCGATGGTTGGTCGAGTCGAGGATTCATTGGGGTGATCCTGTTCATTGGGCTGATCCAATGGATAGGCCTTTCGATTTTGGAGCGTTATCCACATGTGTATAACTATCTTCATTTAACAGAAGAAAATGCAGAGTGGCAGTATAAAAATGCAATAATGATGATCAATGTGCTGAAGAATTCAATCATTCTTTTCTTCATTTTTATCTCATGGCAAAGTATACAGGTGGCAACAGGTGCAGCAGATGGGCTGGGTAAGGAGTTCTTGTTTATCTTTTTAGTTGTTATCTTAGGAAGTAGCGCATTTTTCTTGTTAAGATCTGTTCGTAAAAGGTAAAAATGGAAAAAGTTTGTTTTCTAAAAGTAATCGTTTACAATAAACATAAGATAAATAATAGAAGGGGTTGGACTGCGGTGTTTTTCGGTGGGAGCTATGTCCCGAGTTGGTTTTACATTGTTGCGGGTGTTGTGATGATTGGTTTTATGCTATTGGTGTATTGGTGGACGGACAAAGATTAACGCTTAGAAATGAGGCTATGTGATGACCCCATTTACTTTAACGGTAGTGTATGTGATCTTCTTAATCATTGCTATCTTAGTTATGATAAAAAAGCGAAAAAAATTGAATGTTAATGCTGGATTCAAGAGCTACGTGTCGTCTCTATGCTGGTTTGCCATTTCAGTTATTGTGTTTACTAGTGCACTATCTGGTAAACATGGTAGCATTTTAAGTTGGAGCATGATCACTATTTTATTGGTGGTTAGTATTTATTTCTCAAGATATTTGCCTAGAACAAATAAGAAGAGTAGGGAGAGAAGCTGATTTCTCTCTTTTTTTGTGCTGAAAATGTAGAAGCTGTAGAACACCGCTTTCGTGTGGAAGGAACCGTAACTTTTACTTCAAAAAAAAGAGGAGCTTGACAGCTCCCCTCGCAATAACAATTACTCTGAAACTCTGATTGAGTTAATTCCTGCACCTTGATCCATAGTAAGTGCATGTTCTAAGCCTTCAGTAACTTTACCAAAAACAGTATGAACGCCGTTTAGGTGAGGCTGTGGTTCATGTACAACGAAAAATTGGCTGCCACCAGTATTTTTACCAGCATGCGCCATTGATAAAGAACCGGCAACATGTGTATGAGGGTTTCCAGCCGTTTCACATTTAATTGTGTAACCTGGACCACCAGTACCGTTTTTGCTTGGGCAGCCACCTTGGCTTACAAAACCCGGAATAACTCGGTGGAAGTTAAGTCCATCATAAAAGCCTTCGTTCGCTAGTTTTTCAAAGTTAGCTACTGTGTCAGGTGCTTCTTCTGGGTACAGTTCAATTTTCATTTTATTACCGTCTGTTAAATCAATGATTCCTGTTTTAGTCATTAAAAAAACACTCCTTTGTGTAAGTAAGTTTTCGCTATTCATTTTACCATGCTTTTAGTTGGATGGAAAAGAAAGAGTATTGATTGGTTGAATCAAGTACCTAAGTACTTTTTTACTCAACCCTCAAACCCTCAACTATTTACATAGGGAAGAGGTACATCGCCTCCCACAAACATTTTACTTCTCCTATGTTAATTTCAAACATTTTATTGACTATTATGTTCATTTATTTCATAATATTCTTTATTAAGTGATTATTTTGAACAATTTTATATTGATAAGGAATGAGTGCGATGACACCCTCACAAAGACGAAAGGACATCACTTCTCATGTTCATGCCACAGGAAAAGTAGATATCGAACAACTAAGTGAAATGTTTCATGTTTCACCGATGACCGTTCGCAGAGACCTTGTTCTATTAGAACAAGATGGAAAACTGATCCGAACGCATGGAGGAGCCGTTTCCCCTCGTTCACTGACGTTAGAAACACCATTTATAAGTAAAGAAACAAAACATGTGACTGAAAAAAGGGCTATTTCAAAGAAAGCTGTCCAAATGATCCCTGAAGGAGCTAGTATTTTACTCGATTCGGGAACGACGACCCTTGAGCTGGCAAGACACTTGGTTAACCGTAAGGATCTCACGGTCATTACAAATGATATAAACCTTGCTAGTGAAATGGTCAATTCCGCCCTGCATGTGATTGTGACTGGGGGTGATCTTCAAAACAATGTAGGGGCATTACTCGGTGCTCAAACACAGGAATTCCTCAGATCCATCCATGTCGACCGCTTCTTTCTAGGAGCTCATGCAATCGATTTACATGCAGGTGTAACTTCACCGACTTTAGAAAAATCCATGGTAAAGAAGCTGATGATGGAAGCGGCAGAAGAAACTTGGCTGTTGGCAGATTCAAGCAAAATCCATCATAAAGCTTTTAGCAAAGTGTGCGCGTTACAAGACTTGGATGGCTTTATCACAGATGACCGAGTAAGCAAAGAAGAGGTTCGGCTCATCGAACAGCAGGTCAAGACATTTTTCGTTGAAGGAGGGTAACGAATATGATTGGTGTGATCGCCGATGATCTTACTGGAGCGAACGCAACGGGTGTGAGATTGACGAAACAAGGATTCAAAACGGCGACAGTGGTCCGTTACACGCCATTACCTGAAAAGGGACTGTATGATGCGATCTGTATTGATACTGACAGTCGCTATGCACTCGTACCCATTTGCCAACGACGAGTAAAGGAGGCTGTCAATAACTTAAAACAACAAGGTGTTTCCGTGTTTTGTAAGAGGATTGATAGTACCGTCAGAGGGCACTTTGGTTATGAGATCGATTCGATGCTAGAGGCGATGGGGGAACATTCAGTTGCCATCGTTTGTCCCTCTTTTCCGAAGTCAGGACGAGTTTCAACAGGTGGTTATCTACTCGTAGAAGGTGTCCCTTTACAAGAAACGGATGTAGCTAGGGATCCAGTCAAGCCATTAACTGAATCTTATGTACCGACTATTATTGAAGATCAAAGTAAACATGCTGTAGAGCATATTCCCTTATCCATTGTTCTTGAAGGGACAGATAGAATCGCAACGACGATCAAAGAACTTACCGATAGGGGGGTTCGAATCATTTCTATTGATGCAGTAACAGATGAAGAAATTGATCAAATTGCCATCGCAATGACTATGGTTCACAACAAGACATTGTTTCCTTGTGATCCTGGTCCCCTGACAGCTTCTTACTCTCGTGAAACCATTCAACAGCAAGTAAGTATGAGTAAAATTGTTGTGACTGTCGGAAGTGCTACAGCCATGACTGGAAGACAACTTGACTATTTATATACAAAATCACACATCACCCCAGTCTACGTAGAGGCAAAAAAACTTGCTACTTACAATGAAAGCTGGGATCAAGAAATAGAACGGTCTGTTGGCGAAGCTCTTGAAAAGGTGAAAACAGAGGATGTCCTTGTCATCACAACCTACGTACCCGGTGCGAAGAGAGTAGATCTCAAAAACCTAGCGAAGGATGAAAATACTTCAGAGGATGCTCTGGCAAAGCGTATTACCGATGGACTTGCAAAAATAACAAGAAAATTGATCGAACGATCGCCGCATAAGATTGAAGGGTGTTTTTCAAGCGGCGGAGATGTAACCGCTTCTGTTTGTGCGGTAAGTGGAGCTTCAGGAATACACCTCGAAGATGAAGTGATTCCCCTTGCCGCTTACGGTCAATTCATCGGTGGTCATTTTGATGGGATGTCTGTCGTCACAAAAGGTGGTCTCGTTGGGGATAAGAAGGCCATTTATGATTGTGTAAAACTGTTAAAAAATAAAATTTCGCAATATAGAAAGGAGAAAATTGTATGACTGTAAAGATAGTAAAACCGATCATTGCCATTCCTATGGGGGACCCAGCAGGTGTCGGACCAGAAATTACTGTAGGCGCTTTAAGTAAAAAAGAGATTTACGAACAATCACGTCCAATCGTCGTCGGCCATAAAGAAGTTTTACAAAAAGCAATCGAAATCATGGATGTTAGCCTTACGTTAAATGAAGTCGCTTGTCCCGAAGAAGGTACCTATGAATTCGGTGTAATTGACGTTATTCATGTTCCTGGTTTGATCGTAGAAGATGTTCAGTTCGGTGAAGTTCAAGCCCAATGTGGACAGGCTGCGTTTGATTACATTTACAAAACGGTCGAACTTGCCAACGCTGGTGATGTCCATGTCATGGCTACGACACCGATCAATAAAGAATCATTGAAGGCAGCAGAAGTTCCTTTTATCGGACATACAGAAATGCTTGAGGCACTTACGAATACGGATGACCCACTAACGATGTTCCAAGTTCATAATATGAGAATCTTTTTCCTAACACGTCATCTTAGTGTGAAAGATGCGATTGACCAGGTGACAAAAGAGCGAGTTCGTGACTATTTAAACCGATGTGACAAAGCTCTCCAACGTTTAGGTGTAGAAAACCGTAAATTTGCAGTAGCTGGTTTGAATCCTCATGCAGGAGAAGGTGGATTATTTGGTCGCGAGGAAATCGATGAACTAAACCCTGGAATTGAACTTGCACAAAAGGATGGAATCGATGTAGCGGGACCTGTTCCGGCAGATTCAGTCTTCCATCATGCGTTGAATGGAAAATTTGATGCTGTTCTTTCCCTTTACCATGATCAAGGTCACATTGCAGCAAAAATGACCGATTTTGAACGAACCATTTCTATCACGAATGGCCTTCCGTTCCTGCGCACATCAGTAGATCACGGAACCGCATTCGACATTGCTGGTAAAGGAATCGCGAGCACGGTAAGCATGGAAGAATGCATCAAACTAGCAGCAAAATATGCATCACAATTCACTCGTGCCACCGTGTAAAAAACGATTATGCGATAGGGGGACAATAACATGGATGTATCTGGAGCACAAATGATATTCGGTCTAGTTCTCGGTGTTTTTGTACTTATCTTTCTAGTGTTACGGACAAAAATTCATGTCTTTTTAGCATTGATCATCGCGGCATCCATCACCGGTATAGTCGGGGGTATGAAAGCCCCTGATGTTGTCGATGCGATTACTACTGGTTTTGGGGGTACTTTAGGATCAATTGGTATCGTCATCGGTTTTGGTGTAATGATGGGTCGCATTTTAGAAGTATCAGGCGCAGCAGAACGATTAGCATACAGTTTCATCAAGTGGTTAGGGCAACGAAAAGAGGAATGGGCAATGGCGATAACAGGTTACGTTGTCTCGATCCCTATCTTTGTAGACTCCGCTTTTGTTATTTTAACCCCTCTTGCGAAAGCATTATCAAAAAAGACAGGCAAATCAGTTATAGCGCTTGGAGTAGCCTTGGGTGTCGGTTTAGCAGTTACACACCACGCTGTCCCTCCTACTCCAGGACCTCTCGGGGTTGCAGGGATTTTCGGTGTGGATGTCGGATTAATGATTCTTACTGGTTTAATTCTTTCAGTACCACTGATCATCGTTGGTGTTTATTATGCAAAATGGCTCGGCAAAAGAATCTATCAACTCCCTGATGAAGACGGTCAAGGGTTTGTCAGACCTGAAGAACCTCAGACATTGGAAGAATACTATGAGATGCAAGAAAAGAAGGAACTACCGTCATTACTTCGTTCGTCATTACCAATCGTCGTGCCAATTGTTTTGATCTTCTTGAACACTACAATTGCAGCTATAGGGCTAGAAGGTGGCGTTTATGATATCATCGCATTTTTAGGCGCACCAATTATCGCCGTTGGCATTGGCTTGGTCTTTGCCATCTACGGATTATATAATCATGTAAAACAATCAACTGCAATCGATCGCATGGAAGAAGGAATTAAAGATGCTGGAATCATTCTTCTTGTAACAGGTGCTGGAGGTGCGTTGGGTAATGTTTTGAGAGAAAGTGGTGCAGGCGATTACATCGCACAGCAGATTGCTCAAACGGCCCTGCCAGCCATTCTACTACCATTCGTCATTGCCAGTGTCGTTCGCCTGATTCAAGGTAGTGGTACGGTTGCAATGATTACTGGTGCTTCCATTTCCGCACCGATTTTAGTAGGTTTGGATGTCAACATGGTCCTCGCCGCTCAGGCAGCAACCCTCGGCGCAATGGTATTTTCTTATTTCAATGACAGCCTATTCTGGGTCGTAAACCGTATGTTAGGAATAAAGAATGTAAAAGAACAAATGATTACTTGGTCTATACCTACCACACTAGTATGGGCTGCCTCACTTGTATTACTTCTACTCGCAAACGTGATAGTAGGTTGATAGATGAAAAGGTTTATTGAAGTTTAAATTCATGATTCCATAAATGATACCGATGTTTATTGAGCTGCTTTATTTTATTAGCTATGTTAAATAGTATTGTTGATTTCAGCAATAAAACAAGGGAAACCCTGTTTAGGGAGTTCCTTTGTTCCACCAAAGTCTTATTATGGAGACTACTTTTTAGAGGAGAAGCCTTCAAATAAAAAGCCTCCAATTGGTTCGTAAACCTTACTTGCAAAATCCACAAAAGGTTTTTTATCTTAAGTCGTCGGAACTGAACGTCCGTATTTCTGCTTTTGATATAAAAATTCCTCCGTATAATTGTGTAAGAATGATGGCAATCCTGCTAGAGAGTTCAAAATGCTAGGAGGATAATAATGAAAAACGTTAAATCAATGGGTATGATGCTGCTACTTGGTATCATCGTTAGTGGATGCAGCGCCGCGAATAATATGAGTTCAGATGAACCGGTCATACCTGTAAATGATGAAGCTGTACCATCATTAGAAATCGATTTAGTTAACAGTGAAGGGGATAAGGTAGGCATGGCGTCTCTAACCGAAACGTCTGAAGGAGTTTTGATTGGAGTGAAAGCAGAAGGGCTAGAGCCGGGGGAAAAAGGGATACACATTCATGAAACAGCCTCATGTAAGATTCCAGATTTCACTTCAGCAGGCGCTCATTTCAATCCTGGGCACAAAGAACACGGTTTCGAAAATCCTGCAGGCTATCACGCAGGCGACTTACCGAATATAGAAATTGACCAAGAAGGCAATGTGGATTTGGAATTGATTGCAAAGACCTTCACGTTAAAACAAGGCGTAGAGAATTCATTACTTGATAGTGGAAGTGCACTTATCATTCATGAAGGACCGGACGACTACAAAACCGACCCTACAGGAGAATCTGGTGGAAGAATGGTTTGTGGAGAAATAAAGAACTAATCTTTTTGAGCCCTTTCCTACCGAATGAAAAAGGCTTAAAGAATATTGTTGATATTTTACCCAAAGAAAAAGGACCTAATTTCTGGTCTTTTTTTGTTTGATTTTCTCACCCAGTCAAAAGTTATCTACATAAAATCCCCTGTTTTATTATGCTATAAAAATTAAGAAAAGCCACTAGCTATGATCAACTTATCAGCAAGTTTAATATTTTTCTTGAGGTAAATAGGTAATTCAGAATTAGTTAGAATTTGCTTTGTTGTCATCCAAAAAACACCATCTACTTCGTCAGCACTCTTAGCATATGCTTCGCCAGATTCTTGGTCGCAAAAAAACAATGTCTACCACACACATGTAAGCCTGAATCCGTAACAAAGGAAGAACTATTAACATATCTAAGATTTGATACCTGTATTCCCACTTCTTCAAATATTAGTTTTATAGGTTCTGGTGCAAACACATTTTGATAGAGATATAGAGCTACTGTTTACTTATGTATGAATTTAACTTCATTTTGGACAGACTCCAACTGTCGGTGATGTTGTCTTTTTTTCACCATATGCATAGCCTCTACGCCGCATAATATAGAGATGGCTGTTTCAAACGACTTGAATTCCAACATATAACGTACTCGTTTTTTAATAAAGCGATGATCCTGTTCCACGATATTATTGAGATATTTCACTTGTCTAATTAGTATGTCTTCAGGCAAACTTTCCTCGTTTTTTAATTCTTGAATGGCTACAGGATAGGCTGGATTCTTGTCTACTGTAATCACACGAGGGGTACGATTAAGAGAAGCAGCCAAGGATTTCTTAAAAAAGCGCTTGGCTGCTTCTTTATCTTTTAATAGGTAAAAATAACTATTAAATATATGTAGTAGATCTAGATTGTTAACACTAGGTAATATGATATAGACATTAGATGTTAACTAAAATTTATTAAAAATAAAAAATTGTAGTATATATGCTAGTTAATATATATAGATTTACTAGTTACTAACTACGTATAAAACATATATAGTATCTGAAGTTGTGCTGTGAAAATTGATAAGAATATTGATCTAACAATATTTAATAATCTGCCACCTTACATCTGAGAGAACTTTATTTTAAAAAACTTGTTTAATAAATTGAAATATTATCCTGATAACTAGGTATAAATAACTGTTAAACACAAGTAATATTTATAACCTACAAACACTGACACAGAAAGAAGAGTCCATTTTTGCACAATAATATGTTCGTAATTTGGACTTTTATTTATATAACCCTAAACTTATACTTACACTACAAAATGCTAACTAAAAATTCATCCACATTAATGCTAGTTTTTATATTTAGATTTATTAGATACTTTTATAGAGAATTAAGAAAAAAACAGTAAAAAGGAGCGGATAAAATGGTTGGAAAAATGGAGCAAGATTTTAGAGAATTGAACGAAAGAATTAACGGTATTAATGAAAAAATGGACCAAGAATTTAGAAGCGATATTAAGCAAGTTAGACAAGAATTACATGAAACCAATGAAAGACTTGATGCATTGCAAAAAGATATAGCAGCACCTACAAATTATAGATTGCTTAAATTGAACAAAGCATAATAAATATCACCTCCGCCCGGAGTGCGATCACACAATATGGGTAACCCTATTTATGTAACTATAATGATATTCATTTTAATATATCGCACTCTGATAAATGGGTGGTTTGTGGTGTTAGTCGTTCCCCGCTTGGAATAGATATAGAAAAAATTACTCCTATTGATTTCACCATAGAAGAAAGCTTTTTTTCAATGGAGGAATATTCTTCACCTATGGATAAGGATGATACAAAAAAATTAAATTATTTTATCAACTGTGGTGTACAAAAGAAAGTTACATAAAATCTGTTGGTAAAGGTCTATACATTCCATTAGACTCATTCTCAATTCAAATACTTGATGACCACATTACAATAACTGCGGAGTTAATTCGAAAAACCTCTTTTTTAAACAATATGATATAGACAAGCAATAAGTTTTATAGAGAGGAGTTTATTGGATTAAGAGAACTATGCAATAAATTTATTTCTAATTTTTTATAAAGGTGTTCATATATTGGAGGATAATTCATATGAAAAGTATCGTAAAGCACATCGTAATACTTTGAAAAAAAGCTTAGAACAGCAATCGTCGTATTGACCATTTTACTTTCAACAATCGGAGAAACAATTGTTGCTATTAATTTTTTAAGAGATGATTACCCGCATTGAGGGGTAAGAACTGTAAAATTCTCTTCACGTTCACTATAAAATAATAAAGGATGATTATCATGATCAAGCACGCAAAGTCCGGAGATAGTATTTTTGTAAATGGAAACTGTTTAACCGTCATTTCATCAAATGACAACAATGTGATTGCGTTAATGAGTAATAATCGACAAGTGTCCTTTCTACATGGTCAATATAAACTAATAAAGGGATGATTCCATTTGTTATTCGGTCGGAAAAGAAGAGAGAAAAGCAAAGATCGAAGATACCATTTTAGTTACTAATAAATTCAAAGAATATCCTTCATTTTATACACACGGAGAACATCTTTGGGTTGTTGATTCAAATGCAAAATATATTGTTTCATTAACTAAAAGTGAGGGGATTCCGGTGAATCATACTGATTATAAAATAATACATATTGACGTTAACAATGCACATTAGTGATTTTATCCATATGACACCCGGACAATTATTAATTAAATATTGGTTGATATGGTGCATTATTATTTTAATTGCTATAAGATGCATAAAATCTGATAACTATTGAGTCGATTCACCAATCAAATTCTTAGGAGTCATTAAAATTCCATCGTATGCAGGAAAATAAAAAAATACAATAATAATATTGTTTTTAGCGAAATTGATTTTAGGAGGAACGTAAATGACAACAGAAGAACGCATACAAGTAATACGACATCTGTCATTAAAATATGGTATAGATGAAATTATTTTTGAAAGAATGACCGATTCTGAAATACGAAAAGAATATGAATTTGAAGTTATCAACATATTAGAGCCATTTATGTATCGTTGGAGGGGTTTAGAATAGTATGAAAAGAAAAGCAGTTTTTGGCGAAAAAATAAGAGTTTTAAAAAATTCAAGTGCATTTGATAAGAATGATATTTTAGATGTTGTATATTCAAATCAATTTTCTATTATAGCTTACAAATATGGTGATTATGAAGGACACATAATAAAGCACAAAGATTATGTACTAGTTAATGGTACATAATGAACATTATGATATACACTGTTTAATCTTATTTTTATTCTAATAGAAAAGTAGGTAATCATGGACATGTTTGAATTAGTTACGAAAAAAGAAATACATAGTGAATATTTATCTTTAAAGGCTGCGGGGTTATTATATTATTTGCACTCAACACCAGCTTTTAGACATTTTGATTTGTGTGATCTAAATGGAATATTCACTGATCATCCACAAACAGTAATGAATACAGTTTTTGAACTACAGAAAAGAGGATACGTCATAACGTGTAAAAAAAGATACACTATTGATAAATGGTCACGAAATAATGATATAACGCCATCTAGTACCTATCATATTGATGATTCGAACTGGAAAGAAAACCCATCTGTAGGTTCCACTTATCACACTAATAGAAAAGGTAAAATATTATGAATGTATTATTTAATAGAAAAAGAATAAATGCAAAAGTTGGAGACAGAATTTTAGCTGAAAATTCTTCGAAAGTTTACCCTTCATTTTATAAATTTGGTGAAACGATGATTGTGGTAGAATCTCACGCTAAATACGTTGTAGCATTAACTGTAAGTGGGGGAATATTTCCAATGGTTCACGAGGATTATAAAATAATAACCGCAACATAGTCATCATGGCTATGGTAAAGATGATTGATGATGCAATGTTATCCGTTGTCTCTATTTACAATCGCTCCAAACACAGTAGAGTATATATAAATCTTATTTAGACACAGAAAAAGAAAGGTTGATTTTTGTGAAAAAAGGAATCTTATTTTTCTCTACGGCGCTGTTAGCTTCCCTTGTAATGGTAGGGTGTTCTGATGATGAACAAGAAGGCGTCACAAAAGGTGAGTTTTTAACGAATCTGTTAGACACGATGGGTGTTGATGTAGGGCCTTATGAACGAACAGATGAAGGGACAGAAGAGGAAACAAATGAGGTCACATTTACAGATGTTTCTGATGAGCTTTTCCCTTACGTGGATACTGCGATGAGATTAGACTTAGTCGATGAGAATGAGTCTGAATTTGGAGAGAACGAGGAGATTACTCGCGAAGAAGCTTATGTTTTGCTCATTCAATCTTTAAATCTATTACATGATTACGATCATACGAATATAGATGCATTTGAAGACTCTTCCGATATTAGTGAAGATGCTTATGGTGCACTTGCAGCAGCTTTTGAATTGGGAATAATGGAAGAGAATGACGAGTTTCTTCCTCAAGAACCGTTAAGTGAAGAATCAATGGACACGATGATGGAGCGTTATGATGAAAACATTGATCGCATGACCATTGTAGCTACAAATGACTTACATGGACGTATTCTCAATGATGAGGAAAATACCGAATTGGGAATGGCGAAAATCGCTACGATTGTGGAACAAATACGTGAGGAAAACGATGATACCTTCCTTTTTGATATTGGAGACACATTCCACGGTACCAATTACGTTAATTTTAGTGAAGGTGAGTCCGCTGTTAACCTGATGAACCAAATGCAGTACGATGCAATGGTTCTAGGAAACCATGATTTCAACTTTGGTCAGGAACGAATGTTTGAGCTCATGGAAATGGCTGAATTCCCTGTGATGAGTGGAAACTTTCGATATGAAGAAAATGATGAACTGATCACAGATCCTTATGAAATTATTGAAGTAATGGGGAAAGAAATTGCATTGATTGCGATCACAGCAGAAGATACGGTGGTTAAAACGTTAGCTTCAAATGTTGAAGGGCTGTATGCTGAAGAAGAAGTGTCCGCACTTCAATTGCTTGTGGATGAAGTGAAAGATGAAGTAGACCATATTTTCGTACTGTCTCATGCAGGCTATATTATCGACAAAGAGATGGCTGAAGAAGTGGATGGAATTGACTTTATTTTAGGTGGTCACACTCACGATACGCTTGAATACCCTGAGTTACACAATGGAACATATATTACACAGGCATGGGAATATGGTAAAGCATTGAGCATTAATCAAGTGCTGTTTCATGAAGGGGAACTCATCGGAATATCTGGACATCTAGCGCGAGATTATGAAGGGCTTGAAGAAGCATCTGATGTGAAAGAAACGCTTGATGAGATAGAAGCGGAAGTTAGTGAAGAACTTAGTGAAGTCATTGGTTCCATCGATGTGGACCTTGACGGCGATCGTTCGAATGTTCGCACGAGAGAAACGAACTTAGGAAACCTGATTACAGATGCTATGAGAAATTTAACTGGCTCTGACATTGCATTCACAAATGGTGGGGGCATTCGTGACAGCATCCCTTCAGGAGAGGTTGCGATCCTGGATGTCGTTACGGCTCTGCCATTCCTTAACTTTGTGATTGAAATTGAAGTGACAGGTGAACAGCTTTTACGAAGCGCTGAACAAGGCGTTCATTTACTCCCTGAAGAAAATGGTGGCTTCATGCACGTATCTGGAATGAGCTTTACTTATGATCCATCTCAACCAGAAGGAGATCGTGTGGTGGAATTGTATGTGGGCGACGAGGAAGTTGATCCTGAAGCTACGTATACAGCAGCAACAAATGACTTCACAGCTAGTGGCGGTGATGGTTATGAGTGGTTGGCGGATACTCCGCGCCTGACAGACACAGGAGAAATTCTTAATGAAATCGTAACCAATTATATTAATGAAGGACATGCTATTCCTGGAGTGGAAGATCGAATTAAATCAGTGGAATAACGTTATTGGATGTTTTTCAATCTAAATGAACGATCGAACAGACAATCGAATTAACAGTTAAAAAGATTGGTCAAAATGAGATTTTTTCTCGTTTTGATCAATTTCTTTCTTTTTTCATGTGAGATAGTACATTTAGCATAAAGCGCGGATAAGTGTTGTGCAGACTTCGATAACGATGCCGCACCCGCGGATATCCGCCGCGCAGACTTTGATAACGGCACCGAATCCGCGGATATCCGCCGTACAGACTTCGATAACCACTCCGAACCCGCGGATAAAACTCCATAACAAACTTCTCCATCCAAAAAATAGTAACTTCAAATAAAATAAGTGCGTTCATTTCATGTGAGATAGTATGTTTGGCATGAAGCGCGGATAAGTGCTGTGCAGACTTCGATAACGATGCCACATCCGCGGATATCCACCGCGCAGACTTCGATAAACACTCCGCACCCGCGGATATCCGTCACTCTTTTAGAAATTAAAAGTAAAACAAGTCAAGCGGTCTACAAGGATGATATCCTTGTAGACCGCTTGACTTGTTTAGATCTTGCTAGTTAAATCAACCTTTTAATTCGTCCCTTATACTTTTCAACTAAGGCGCGATTGTGTTCTTCTGAGCCATCAACATTTCCACTTTTAAAAATAGGTGGGTGATATCCATTTTTAAGCATTATATTAATCGCTTCGATCATAATCGCATTCATGATCACCGTTCCAACGACAGTCGAGCCTGATCCAAAGGACTCATCAAAGTCTGGATGGTTCATCAACGTATCACCAATGCCAATATGATTATCAATGACTAAATCTGCAGATTGATATAAATAATATTGTTCTTTATGTCTGGAGGGTTGGCTGATGGCATAAGCCAATGATGTGATGCCGATAACAAATGCACCTTTTTTTTGACTCCATCTAGCAACATCAACAGGAACTGGATTTCTACCAGACGTAGAAATGACGATCACAAGATCATTGGAGCGAATGTCTTCATTCGACATAAATGATCTTGCAAAGTTATTTTCTTTTTCAAGTCTAGATGAACGACTTGCCCCTTTATGAAGCATGAGTTCTTCTACAAATATTGGGTTTATCGGGGCAAGTCCGCCTGCTCTATAAAAAACTTCTTCACCGAGTATGTGAGAATGACCAACACCAAAAATATGGATAATACCATCCTGCCTAATACTCGTTGAGACTTTTGCAGCAGCTTTCAAAATACTTTCTCTCTCTTCAATCTTTACGAATTCTAACAGATCCATAATCTTCCTGAAATATTCATCAATCAATGCCGCTCCCCCCAGTAGGATGAGTTTTTCTAGCGATCCATGCTAATCATGAATTTATATCGGTCTGATCGGTAAGAAGATCGAACGACTTCAAATGGTTGATTATCCTTTAGAAAGGTATTTCGCTGAATTAAAAGAATAGGAAAGCCCTTCTTTATGTTAAGGTACTCGGCTTCTTGCTTATTCGCTATCGAGGATTCAATGATCTGAGTGGCATGGTGAATCGTCAGTTTTGAATCACTTTCAATATATTTATAAAGGGAAGTTTCTACGATCTCTTCGGTAAGTCCTTTAACTAGGTTTGCTGATATATATGTGTTTTCAAGTGCCATTGGTTCGTTATCAGCTAGCCGTATCCTCTTGATTTCATATACTGGAGAATATTCTTTAATATTTAGCTCTTTGGCAATGGAAGAGGAAGCAGGAATGATTTCAAAATTAATAATTTTACTACTCGGTTTCATCCCTCTAGCTTCCATATCTTCTGTAAAACTAGTTAACCCCGATAAAGGCTGTTCGATTTTTTGTTCTGCAACGAAAGTTCCGACACCTTTTAATCGATAGAGGTATCCAGCATTCGTTAACTGAGTGATCGCTTGTCTTACTGTCATACGACTAATTTCGTATTTTTCAGCGTACTCACGCTCAGACAATAACGTATCCCCCGGTTTTAATTCGCCTTGTTCAATTTGTTTTTTGATCTTTTCAACGATTTGATGGTACAAGGGGAGAGGAGAGGCTTTATCAATCATCTTTAAAAAAACTCCTTTCGTTGATCAAGTTATACCTTTATACCTGCTAATGCTTTTTTGTCCCCAATTATTGTAACATTTTGATGTATGTTTAGCACTGAAGCTGGAAAATTCTCGTTTTTTTGTCCGTTTAATAACTGTTTTACCGCTTCAGATTTTCCCTCACCAGATACAAGAAGTAAGATCTCCTTACTTTTTAAGATTGTAGAAATCCCCATTGTAATCGCATGAGTAGGCACCTCTTGTATACTGTTAAAAAACCGAGCATTTGCCATGCGTGTTGATTCTGCGAGCTTCACTTTATGAGTTTTTGATTCAAAAGGGGTTCGCGGTTCATTAAATCCAATATGTCCATTGTTTCCAATTCCTAGAATTTGAAGATCAATCCCGCCTTGATTTTCTATTAAATCTTCATAAGCCTGACATTCTTTTTCGATATTGGATGCCGTACCATTAGGAATATGAGTATGCTCTTCAGCAATGTTGATATGGTCAAATAGATTCTCTTTCATAAAATATTTGTAGCTATTTGGGTGATTAATTTCTAAACCTACATATTCATCTAAATTAAATGTCCTTACGTGCGCATAAGAAGTTCTGTTCTCCTCATAATCCTCAATCATTTCACTGTATGTTCCTAAAGGCGTACTTCCGGTTGCTAAACCAAGATTCATCTGAGGAGTATGATGGATTTTTTTAATAATATACTCAGCTGCAAGGTTGCTCATTTCTTGGTAGTTGTTAGCTTCGATAATTCTCATACGAGTCCCTCCATATTTTGATAGGCAATTTCTCCTCGACAAATCGTCAACATAATATCTAAGTTTTGATCAAGAATAACAAGATCTGCATCTTTTCCTTCACTAATGCTTCCTTTTCGATCAAAAACGTTCAATTGTTTTGCTGGGTTGGTTGAGGCCATCTTTATTGCCTCCTCAATTGAACAACCAGTGAAGGAAATAAGGTTTTTAAAGCCATCGATCATTTTTAGAAGGCTGCCGGCTAGTGTCCCGTCTGATAAATAGGCTTTCCCATCTTCAACGGTGACCTCTTGTCCTCCTAAATCGTATTTTCCATCTTTTAAGCCTTTTGCTCTCATTGCATCGGTGATCAAAATCATTTTGTCGGCTGTTTTTTGTTGATAAACAAAATCAACCATATCTGAACAAACATGAATCCCATCTACAATGACTTCAGTAAACAATTCTGGTCTCAAAAGAGCTCCACCGGCTACACCAGGCTCACGATGGTGAATCCCTCGCATTCCATTAAAAAGGTGGGTAACGTGAGTCGATCCTTCTTTCACAGTGTTCTTTATATCATCATATTTTGCATCGGAGTGACCAATAGAGGAAATGATTTGTTGCTCATGTAAATAATGAGCAAATTCTAATCCCCCATGAATTTCTGGAGCATGCGTCACAACCTTAATATGGTTGTTTGAAAGCTCATTCCATTGTTTGAATAACTCAATATCAGGTTCTTTAATGTGTTTTGGTGGCTGGGCACCAGCTTGCTTTGCACTAATGAAAGGTCCCTCTAAATGAATGCCCAGTGGTTCCGCTTGACCAGATTTTTGTCGATCATTTATATAATTCCCTGTCGTTTCAACAGCTTTTTCAATACTCGAGCTTTCTTGTGTAATAGTTGTAGGTAAAAAGCTTGTTGTTCCTTCCTTTGGAAGAGCTTTACATATCCTTTCTATTGCGCTTGATGTTGAGTCCATTGTGTCTGCTCCATCTGCACCATGAATATGAATGTCGATCATTCCAGGGATTAAATGAAAGTCGTTTGTGAGAGAAATGACTGTTTCATCTCCAGAATTAGTAACTGTCGTCCAATCCCCAATTGCTACTATTTTTCCGTCTTCTATTTTTATATATCCGCTATCCTTCCTTCCATTTTCTGTGTATATATTTAAATTTTCTATGGTTATTGATTTTATTGGCATGATCGTATCAATTCCTTTCAAATTGGAATAATAAAGTTAGAATCTCATCAATGGGGATTTCCAATTCGCGTTTAACAAAATAAATTTGGGATATTTTACAGTACACATAGTAACATGCATATATATAGTTGTCTATACCATCACTTGTCGATTTATAGGTGAATAGGGTGAAAATGGTATAGACAACTATTTTTTTGCATGATAAACTAAAAACGCTTTCATTCTAATATGAAACGGGAGGATTATAAAATGCTATCATTTTTACAACGAATAGGGAAAGCGCTTATGCTTCCCATTGCAGTTTTACCAGCCGCAGCTTTACTTTTGCGTTTAGGACAAGATGATTTTCTTGATATTGCGTTTATTGCTGGTGCTGGAGGAGCGATTTTTGATAATCTTCCTTTACTTTTTGCCATCGGGATTGCTGTAGGCTTTGCAAAAGATGGGAATGGATCCGCAGGTTTGGCTGGTGCAATTGGGTTCTTTGTATTAGCAAATGGAACGGAATCAATAAATGCAGATGTTGACATGGGATTCTTAGGCGGAATACTATCAGGGGTTATTGCAGGGATGCTATACAATCGCTTCCATGCGATTAAATTACCGACATGGCTTGGATTCTTTGGTGGTAGACGTTTCGTTCCAATTATAACAGCTGCAACGATGGTTGTTCTTGCAGCGATTTTTGGCTTTGTATGGCCTCCAGTACAAGAGGGTATCAATGCACTTGGAGAATGGATTATTAATGCTGGTGCAGTAGGCGTAGGTGTTTATGGATTCTTAAACCGTATATTAATTCCAACGGGACTTCACCATGTTTTAAACTCTTTCCCTTGGTTTGTTTTTGGTGAATACAATGGAGCAACAGGAGATATAAAACGTTTCTTTGCTGGTGATCCAACAGCTGGAACGTTCATGGCAGGGTTCTTCCCAATTATGATGTTTGGTCTTCCAGCAGCGTGTCTTGCAATGATTACTACGGCAAAAAAAGAACGCAAAAAGGCTGTTACAGGGATGTTACTTGGTATTGCGTTCGCTTCGTTCTTAACAGGAATTACAGAACCAATTGAGTTTTCTTTTATGTTCTTATCACCAGTTCTTTTTGTTGTACATGCCCTCTTAACGGCTAGTTCAATGGTTGTCACATACTCTTTAGGTACTCTTAGTGGGTTCGGTTTCTCAGCTGGTGCGATTGATTTCTTCCTAAACATAGGAATTGCAACCAAACCATGGCTTCTATTGGGTGTAGGTCTCATTTACGGAGTCATTTATTATGTTGTTTTTGTATTTTTGATTAAGAAGCTTGATTTAAAAACACCTGGTCGTGAAGATGAAGAAGATCTACCAGTAGAGGAAAGCACATCAACTGGGGATGATAAATATGCGGTAATGGCGAAAAATTTTGTTGCAAATATGGGGGGAATCGAGAATATTTCTTCTATTGACAACTGCACGACAAGATTACGTCTTGAAATGAAGGACATGAGTCAAGTTCAAGATTCAAATTTGAAGAAACATGGTGCGAAAGGTGTTATTAAATTAAATGATACGAATTTACAAATCGTTGTAGGTACGGATGTGGAATTTGTTGCTGATGCGATGAAACGAATTCAGTAAGGTTTTTTACTTAATTCGTAGCAGCCTTCCCTCTTAGCAGTTGCGTGAGGGAAGGCTCTTTTTTTGAGAAGTTTAGAAATGAAAGAGTGAAGGGATGAAAAGAGTATGACTTTAGAAATCATCGCAACGACTTTGTCTGACGCTATTCAAGGTGAAAAAGCTGGGGCTGATCGAATTGAGTTGGTGACAGGGATTGCAGAAGGTGGGTTAACGCCAAGCTATGCGTTAATCGAATCTGTTTGTGAGGAAACCAATATTCCTGTAAATGTAATGATACGTCCTCACAGTGCGTCGTTTTGCTATGACTCTGATGATATGAAAACGGTTATAAGGGATATTCAAATTTGTAAACAGCTTGGCGCTGACGGTATTGTATTTGGGTCATTGACAGAGGAAGGGAAAATCGATGAGAGCTCTCTTCAGAAAGTGTTAGAGGAAGCGGATCACTTAGATTTTACCTTTCATCGAGCATTTGATGAAGTAGACAATCAAGAAGAAGCGTTAGAGGTTTTAATGAAATACAAGCAAATATCAAGAGTGTTAACGTCGGGAGGAAAGAAAACTGCTCCCGATGCTACAGAGGAAATACAAGTACTCGTTGAAAAAAGTCGTGATTCTCACATTGAAATCCTTGCAGGTTCCGGTTTAAATCTAAACAATACCGCTTCATTTTTAAATAAAGTGAAGGTGAAAGAACTTCATTTTGGTTCAGGTGTAAGAAAACATTCAAACTTTGCACATCCTATCGATCAAGAGAAAGTGGATCGTATTAAGAAAATAATGATGTCTCACGCATAAATTAAAGCTCTTTTCGCATATATTTCTTACTTTTTCGATATGATATAATCATCATAAAGTGAGGTGTTCCCTCAATGGAAGAACTTTTAAAACAATTGATGGAACAAATGAATACGCGATTTGATAAACTCAATGATGATATTAACTTTTTAAAGGAAGAATCTTCGGTAATTAAAGAAGAAGTTTCGATAATTAAAGAAACAGTAACGAACAATTCAACTGAAGGTCGTAGTCATTTTAAGCATATTGAAGTTCAACTGAATGAACAACAAAAAAAATTCAAAGTTGTTGAAGGCGAACTAAAAAAAGTTAATATTGACATCGAATATTTGAGTTCTAAAACAGGGAATCACGATGCAGAAATAAACAATATTAATAAAAGAATCCAGTCCTAATTTGTGACTGGATTTTTCAGTTAAATGGAAGACAATGTTTTGAAAACAGTCTAAAATAAAGAAAAGCCAGCATTTACGTTGGCTTTTTTTGATCCTAACAGCCACTTTCTGTACGTTCAGTGGGATTACAGAACTCAAAAACCTAACGATTAACACTGTACATAAAGACTTAAGTGAAAAAATGTTGCAAAGCAGTTTGGGATATGCTAAATTTATCTGGTGCTATATGACCGAAATGTTCATTTGGTCAGTTTTGGGATGAGGTGATGTTGTGAATATTGATCGCAAACAATTAATTATTAATGCAGCAGAAAAAACCTTTTCATCGTTTGGTTATAAAGCAACGACGATGGATCAAGTTGCTCGATTAGCAAACGTCGGAAAAGGAACGATCTATACATTTTTTAAAAATAAGGAAGAATTATTCGATGAAATAATCTCTTCTTTAATTGCTGAAATTAAAGAAGCAGCAGAGCAAGCAATTGACCCGAACTTATCATTTTTTGAAAATGCACACCGAGCGCTATACAAAATTTTAGAATTTAGAAAGAAACATCAACTAATGATTAAGCTTATCGAAGAAGAAAAGCAGATTGGAACACCTGCTGTTCAAGAAGTAATGGTAAAGGTTGAAGATGCGATTATTTCATTCATTAAGCAGAGAGTGATCGTGGCAATTGAAAAAAATGAAATTCGGAATTGTGATCCTGAAATAACAGCATATATTATGTTGAAATTGTATATTTCATTAATTTTTGATTGGGAAAAAAGACACACACCTTTAAATAAGGACCAAATTTTACAATTGTTTGAAGACTACTTCTTTCAAGGGTTATCAAATCGATAATCCTTATATTTTTTGGAATGAATTGACCGTATGAATAAAATGGTCAGTTGTTATTAGGAGGGTTATTATGAGAGGAATATCATTGTTTATTCAAGAAATGAAAGCGATGATTACGAATAAAAAAATAATTATTCCAGTTATTGCAATACTATTTATTCCAATTCTTTATAGTGGGACGTTTTTATGGGCATTTTGGGATCCATATGAACAAATGGATCGCCTACCTGTAGCTGTTGTTAATGAAGATCAAGGGGTCGTCTATAATGATGAAGAATTGCATGTTGGTAATGATTTAGTCGATCAATTAGAAGATAATGAAGGCTTCGCGTGGGATTTTGTCGACAAGAGTGTAGGTGAAAAAGGGTTAGAAAACCGGGAGTATTACATGATGATTGAAATACCGGCTGATTTTTCAGAACGGGCAACAACACTGTTAGAAGATGAACCTACGAAACTAGAACTTAATTATATACCCAATGAAAGTTACAACTTCTTGGCTGGACAAATCGGAGAAAAAGCAATAGAAAGCATTAAAGAAGAGGTTGCTCATGAACTAACAGCAACATTTGCAGAAACTCTATTTGACAATGTAGATGAACTAGCAGATGGGTTAACGGAAGCGAGCGATGGCGCAAGTAAAATTGATGATGGTGTGCTTGAGCTTAATGATGGAGCAGTAACTTTGCAAGATAACATGGAAATTCTTGCGAACAACTCCATTGCCTTTAAAGAAGGGTTGGAAGCGTCAAATAGTGGTTCAAAAGAAATACAATCTGGAATGACTGCTTTACATGACGGATTTAGTGAAATGAAGGCAGGACAAGAAGAATTGTTAGCTGGAGCGACCGAGGCTCAAGCAGGTACAAAAGAAATATCAGGTGGTTTGCAAAAGTCACTTGAAGGGGTTCAAACAGCCCAAGACTCGATCCCTCAATTAACTGAAGGATCATTAAAGTTAAGTGCAGGGGCACAGCAACTAGCAGAGTCGACAGAAGAGTGGAAGCAAGGTGCAGACCAAACCGAAGCAGGGGCGTCAGAGTTAGCAGCGGGAATTGAGCAGCTAAATCAAGAACTTCAACCGATACTAGGTTCGTTACCTGAACCACAAAGAAAACAACTGGAAGCGTCATTGACAAGTCTAGTAGAAGGCGGTAAGCAAGTTAATGGAGGCGTAGAGCAATTAACTGACGCTGCTGTTGAGATAAATGACGGTGCAGCATCGCTTTCAACAGAAATGAACAATCTTCATGAAGGCCAGCTAGCTTTACAAAGTGGAATGGACGAGTTAGAAGAAGGTCAAAAGCAACTAGTCGAAGGGGCTACTGAACTTTCAGGAGGTCAAGATAAACTTGTTGATGGTCTTCAATTATTCGGTGATAAAATTACTGAAGCGCAAGTTGGTTCGAATGAGTTATTAGAAGGAAGTAATCAATTATCAACAGGGATTGGCGAATTAGCGTCTGGATCAGTGGATCTTGAGGACGGCGCTAATCAACTAGCTGATGGATCGATAAAACTTGTTAATGGGTTTGTCGATCTATCAGATGGAACAAATGAACTGGCAACGAAGTTAACTGATGCTGCAACAGAGACATCAGATATAACTGGCAACGACGATGTGTATGACATGTTCGCAGATCCTGTAACAGTTGAATCTAAGAAGGAAAATGAAGTGCCAAACTATGGAACAGGAATGGCGCCTTATCTTTTATCATTAGGATTGTTTGTGGGAGCGACGATATTATCAATTATCTACCCTTTACATGATCCGGCTAGGGAACCAAAAAATGCGTTTAGTTGGTTTTTTAGCAAATTCGGTGTATTACTAGGTATCGGTGTCATTCAAGCGATTGTAGCTGACGTAGTGTTATTAACTGGATTAGGACTTGAAGTACAAAGTGTACCATTATTTATCCTATTTAGTATTCTTACTAGTATTACGTTTATCACAATGATTCAGTTTTTAGTGACAAGCTTTAATAACATAGGACGATTCATTGCGATTATTATATTAATAATGCAGTTGGCAACGAGCGCAGGAACGTTCCCGTTAGAGATGATTCCAGATGCTTTACAACCATTGCATGCATTCGTACCGATGTCGTATACAGTGTCAGGATTTAAGGCTGTTATATCGAGTGGTGATTTTGGATTCATGTGGGAAAATGCAACAACGCTACTTATTTTCATTGCCGTTTTTTCAATAGGTACGTTGCTGTATTTTGCAACACAATTTAAGCGTAAATACGCCGGGAAAGCTGTAGGTCAAGAAAAATCGTTAGAAGCATAATGAAAAAGCCTGCTGATGAAAAAATCAGCAGGCTTTTTTCTGTGAAGGCTATGTTATACGTTATTAAAGTTGGTTTAACTAGAAATCGGTTCTTTTTTAGCTTCTATTAATCCGTCCACTTTTTTCTTGTAATCTACATATAGTAATATATTCATCAACAAAAGGGAGAGGACCATGGCCAATGGAATCATCCACAATTTCTCGCCAGGTAGGGTAAGCGAGAGGACGAATATCAAAACAGAAATTATCGGAGAAAGAATATAATAGACTTTCGTATGATAGAGCCATCCATAGAGAAAAAAGTGAGCCACCGTAATCAACGCAAATACCGTTACGGCCTCAGATGGAACTTTAACTAAAATTAAAAATAGTATAGGAAAATAAATGAACTGTGCAACATTTAGGTACAATCCTAACT
Organism: Jeotgalibacillus marinus; assembly: GCF_040801915.1. Taxonomy (NCBI): domain Bacteria; kingdom Bacillati; phylum Bacillota; class Bacilli; order Caryophanales; family Caryophanaceae; genus Jeotgalibacillus; species Jeotgalibacillus marinus. The sequence goes on from NZ_JBFMIA010000010.1 coordinate 43,753, forward strand.
CACTCAACGGATGATTTTTATTTTTCCAATCGACATTGAACATTTTTGACACAACGATGCCCAAAGGAAAGGTTAACCCCGTGGAACAAAGCATAAAAAAGTTTTTTTGGGCGATGTCGATGGATTGAAAAAAAATAACGGTGATGAGTATCCAAACAAGTGTACCCGCTAGTAAAAAAGTAATCCCATTTTTAACTTCGATCGACAAATCCTTTCTCATTTCAACTAAATTCATCTTCTTTCCCCCTAAGAACAGCTAACTATCTATCCTAAGATTCTGTTGCATGAATCAATTTTTATTATCTAATTGTATTTGAGGGTTTTCTTTTAGCAATTGACGAATAAATTCTATTTTGTTTTTCGGAGATATCGTAGTAAGATCATCCTTTTTATAGTAAATGTGTAGCCTATCCACAGATAAAGCAGGGGATATGAAAGGATATTTGGTGCTCCGTATTTTACTGATTTCACTTACATTGATTGTTTGAAAAATGGGGCCATATTGCATCTTAAGTTGTGAATGTTCAAGTTTATAACCAGTTCCAAACCAAATCCAAGCCAGACATATAGCCGTAGCAATGATTAGAATTGTTTCAGTGAGTGTGGGATTAAAGGTGATAACTCCGATTGGTTCCATAGACAAGATAAGAGGTGAGATAAACACTAATATAAATGCTGAACAAATGATCGTCATGCATAAACCTTTCTTTGATGGGAAGAACATAAGACTTTCTCCTTTCTATATCATTTTTTAGTTAATCCCTGTGTTAATAACAAAGTGAAACTAGCCCGTTAGTTAAGAATTATCGTTCTTTATAAACGAATTCTCTGTATTTTGTAAAATTTTTCTTTTTGTAAAAGTCCTTTGCAACACTGTTCTCAAACCAATAATCTAGTTCTATTAAATCGATTCCCCTATTGTTAGCCAGTTCATCTATATATTCCATTAGAGTAGAACCGTACCCCTTATTCCTTTTTGTTTCCACTATACTTATCTGGTGTACATAAACAGACTTATATCCTTTTTTAAACGCATTTTCTGGATATTCTCTTATTTCTAGCCAGGCATAACCAAGAGCTTCTTCGTTATCTTCTAAAAGAAGGAAAATAAAATTGTCATTATTAAACAAACTTTTGAAAGCTTCCTTCACATTCTCATAGTTATATTCCTTAAAGTACTTGGGGTATAAATTTGAATGTAAATCGTGTACATGTTTATTTAATTTAGCGATCAATTCAACATTCGTGGTTGGACTAATTTTCATAATAAATCCCCCGTCTATCTGAGGCTAATTCCCCCATTAATTGAAAAAAGAATAGGTCGTACAATTCCAATGTTTTGAACTTGTTTTTTTCTTTCCTTTCCAACCCATTTTTTGCAGTTCTTTGGCTAACAATAGATTAAAAAAACCATGTCCAACTAAGACGACTGAATGATGCTCTTTGGCATACTCAACTAATTGTTGCGCGGCTTTTTTAGCCCGCTGTTTTGCTTTACTCAAAGGCTCACACTGACTTGAATATCCGCTAAACCATAAGCATCTAAAAATAACTGCCCAAATAGTCGGAGGTAATTTTATTCCCCATAATTTTGTTAAAGGAACAGGTAGCTCTGTTTCACGAAATAAAGGAACAGGAGTCGCTGTGAAATTATTTGGATGTAATAACTTTGCTGACTCAACAGACCTTTTTAAGTCACTTGTAATAACCATTGTCGCTGACGTTATTTTTTCACGCGTTTCTGGGGGATAGGAGGATTCCTCAAAAACCCCATTATCATCATACGTTTCAATCCAATCCTTAAAGTGCTCACAGGTTATTCGATTATTTTCTGTACACCTCGATTTGCCATGTCTAATCAATGAAATTTCCATCATAAGTCTCCTGCGATAGTAGTTTATATCGATTCCTTTCATTGTTTTATTCTACAAATAATATGGAAAATCCTTCTTTAATTAACCGGTTTTCTCTACATCTTGGATTTATTATAAGATCTGTGAAGGTTTCGATAACGCCACCAAATCAACGAAAAAAACCCGATAACAAACTTCTCCATCCAAACAATAATAACTTCAAATAAATGATTTGCGTCCATTTCATCTGAGGTAGGACATTTGGCTGAAGCGCGGACAAGTGCTGTGCAGACTCCGATAATGATACCGCATCCGCGGATATCGACCACACATACTTCGATAAACACTCCGCACCCTCGGATATCCGCCGGACATACTCCTATAACGATTGGTTAAATTCTTGAAGATATAAAGACCTATAACTTAACTTCTGATTAATAATAGGACGGGGGTAATTACACTGCCCTTTCCTTCTATATCTCGAATCGACATTTTTTTGCGCAATAATATAAAAAACATCTAATAAAACTTGAAATTGTGTCAATTCGAGTATGTTATTAAAATATCTTATAAATAAAACTTGAAATTGTGTCAATTCGAGTATATTATTAAAATATCAAATAAGGATGAGTATGAACAATAAGGAAAGGAGGTGTATGAATAATAAGAAGATTTTGTAGTAAAAAGGTTCATAGTTGCAGGGGTTAGTGTTTATATCACGTTGTGAGCAAGAATACACCCTTCGATACCACGTATCCTTTTGACTATTACTTTTGAAGTTTTTCGTCAAAACCAAAAAAAGGAGAGAAAAAATGAGAAAATCAAAGAGTTTACTTGTTAGCTTTTTATCGATCGTAGTATTGTCATTTACCGTAAACAGTGCTAGTGCAGAAGAAAAAGTAGTAGGGGACTTAGAAATTTCCTCAAATGATTTCTATGTTGAAGATGATGGAAAAATTAATAACATTATTAATAAATCATCACTTCCATTATTAGAGGAGATAATACCTAATGATGCTTATTATACTGGAATCCCTAGTAACACTAAAAATTTTGCTACAAGACAAATATCAGATCCGTTTGATTATGTAGGATTAGATTTTTATTACAATCAACCCATGACATATGGGGAATTATATCGTGATAATAAAGAGGCTGAACTATTTATTCTCCCACTTTATAATGGTACAACAGGTTACGAAGAGAAGATACTTCAAAACGATGAAATGGCTCTCTATAGTTTACTTTTTAGTGATGTCATTATAAAGAAAAGTGGATCGGATGGTGCACCTTTTGAATTTGGAGAGTTGATGGCAGGAGTTCGTTATCATCCAAGTAGTACCATTGCTCAAGATACAAAAGTTCAACTTGGAGAATATTGGGAATTAGTGAACGACAAATCTTTATCGAGTTCCAACGGTTCGAGAATTTCTGAATCGTACTCTATAAGTTCTGGCTTTAGTCTAACAGAGGCATATGAATTGAGTCACACACTGGGGTTAACCCAATACGAAACAAATTGGATGACAATCCTTCTCACTTTAAATGAATCGTTAGGAGAAAAGTTTAGTAACTCACAAACTATTACAGAAACCGAGACAGTTACTACTACATTCAATTTTGGCAATGTAGATCCTAATGGAATTCCTTATATAGGGGGAATATACCAATTGTTAAGTGAGTTTACAGTAATACCTGGTACAAATATGCAAGAACATATTAATAACCTAACTCCTTATTGGGATGCTAGACCATCAACCGTTGTTATTTATTCTAATAATCATTATAGACAGTTACAAGCAGATTTTTATGAATAGCTCAATTTTGATTCTGGTGCATAACTTTTCGTAGAGTTGATCGTATTACTCAAATGGACGTTTGACCACCTAAAAAAAAAGTCACTGAAACCCTGCCCTTCCAGTCTTTTTATCAATTGAAAGAGAGATCCTCTTCGGTGATTCTTATACCTGGTTAATCAACAGATGTGATTTTTAAATCATACCTTTATTCTAAAAAGGGAATGATCAGTGTGTAAAATCAACATTTGTTCAGCTGGAAGTGATGAATATAGTGAAAAAAGGAGAGCTTCGCCACAGGTAGAGCATGCCCAAAATGGGAAATTGATAATAAAATTAATAGTAAAAATCAAAACAAAAAAGCATAAATAATGAAGGAGGGAAAAATATGAAAAAACGGTTGATCTTATTCACTGGTATCTTGTTAACAACGATTTTAATGATAAGTAGCTTTGTTCCTAATGGGGGATTTGCAGCTAGCGCTGGATCAAATGTTAATAATATTGATCTTACAGAAGTTGATAATATAATTTCTAATTATGATACAGGAGAAGATACTTCTGTAGGAATTTCCAATTACTATGATACAGGAGAGACCCCTTCTGTAACCACGCTTGACAATGGGAAGGTAGTAGAGGTTCATAATGGCAGTGGAAATCTTTATTACCGAGTAGGTGAATACGAAGATGGTGAAATTAATTGGGGGCCAAGTATTAAATATGATACAGGAGAGATGCCTTTTGTAACCACGCTTGACAATGGAGATGTACTAGAGCTTCATGGAGGTAAAAATAATAATAATCTTTATTACCATATAGGTGAATACGAAGATGGTGAAATTAATTGGGGGCCAAGTATTAAATATGATACAGGAGAAAGACCAATTGCAATCGTCCTTGACAATGGGGAGATACTAGAGCTTCATAGAAGTTCAAAAGATAATAAGATGTATTACAATTTTTATAAATACGAAGATGAAAGAATTAATAGGTATAGTGGTGAGCAATATGATAAAGGAAAGCACCAATCTGTAACCGTCCTTGACAATGGGGATCTACTAGAGGTTCATAGAGGTAGTAAAGATAATAATAATCTTTATTACCAGATAGGTAAAATCAAAGATGGTAAAATTAACTGGAGCGCAAATACTATATATGGTACAGGAGAGTACCCTAAGGTAACCGTCCTTGACGATGGGGATATATTAGAGGTTCATGGTAGTGGAGGGAGTAGTACGGATGTTCATTACCGTTTAGGTGAATATGACGATATGGGGGAGATTACTTGGGGTCCGAGTACTAGTTATGATTCAGGAACTCAGCCCTCTGTAACCTTCCTTGACAATGGGCTTCTACTAGAAGTTCATAAAGGTCGAGGTAATAAGGATCTTTCTTATAGATTAGGTTTTTACACAGATAGTAGCCTATTTTGGGCTCCAAGAAAATAAAGAGAACCCGGTTCTGGTGTACAAAGGTTATTGCAAGTAATCTATGGAAAATAAAGATTTGCTCAAATGGAGGGATGAGGTCTATCTATCACCCATACCACTATTATGCGATGGGTGCATCAATATGGACTTGAATTAGAGGAAAGAGTGCGACGTATTCTTAAAATAACCAATGCTTCTTAGAAAGTCTATCAAACGTATGTGAAAGTAAAAGGAGCATGAATGCATTTATATTATACAGGGATTCAGAGGAAAAGACGATTGATTTTTATTTAAATGAATCGAGAGACAAAGAAGCAGCCAAGGTTTTCATGAAAAAATACTTGGTTGCTTTTCATAAACCTCATGTAATCACGGTAGACAAGAACCTGACCTATCCTCTAGCCATTCAAGAAGCAGAAGGAACGAACTATAACGAGGTGATAGAAATGTGGAAAAAAGTTGTCGGGGGTTTTTTATGCCTTTTATTTGTCATTCACTTTTCAGTAACAGCCGTTCATAACACTCATGCGAATCCATTGCAAGTGAAGTATAATAAACAACTATCTTTTTATATTGATCCTTTGTTCACTCAAAATTGGAGGTTATTCGCTCCTACACCAATGACATCAAATAATTATTTTTATGTAAAAGCTAAATTAGATAATGGTAATGAAAGTAGAACAACCGATTGGATTGATTTGGTGCAATATATGTACGAAAAAAATAATGACAATCGTTTCACACCTTATAATAAACTAATACGAATTCCTAGAGGGGCTTATGCTTTAATAGGAGAAAAAGATGAAACAGTAAGAAAAATATTGAATAAAGTAAATGAAGGTGAGTTAGATGAGGAAGAGTATGAACATTTAATTGAAAATGAACGTGATAAACTTACTGAAGAAAAAGCGATCGACTTATTAAATAAATTTGCTGAAGCTCATCTGATTAGTTTTTTTCCTGAAAATGAAATCGTAGAGTTTAAAGTTCTTCTTGTCGAATCAGAGCCAGTACCTTTCTCGAAAAATGGAACTGAAAATTTCGAGAATGCAGAAAAATATAGAGAGTTTGATTGGACAAAACCTCAAGGTATTATTCCTTTATTTTAGTTAGGAAAGGTGGGGGAATTCATATTTATGATAAATAAATTAGTATCGTTAAATAACAAAAAACATATGCTCATAGGAGCTAGTTTAATCCGTATCACTCTTGGGTTTATTATTTTATATAATTATATTATCCACTATCATCAACGCTCTTTTCTTTGGGGACCCAATGGGATTACGGGGTTCTCAGAAACTTCCCTTGAAAATATCACATTGTTTTCTCTTTATAATTTTAGTACATCAAGCCTATATTTTGATCTAATTTATCATTTAGGGATGATAGTAGCTCTTTCTTTTTTAGTTGGCTATAAAGGGAAAGTAACTTCAATTTTAAATTTTATTTTTGTATGGTCTATAATGGCAAGAAATAGTCTTATTTTAGATGGTGGGGACAATATTTCACGTATTATTTTATTTTATCTATTGTTTGCTAAGACTACTGCTTATTTTTCTGTTGATTCCTACCTAAAAAATAAGCGCAAAGGGTCAAAAGAAACAACAGAAATTTCGGTTAATCATTTTTCTTTACGAAATTTAGTGCATAACTTAGCTATTCTCGCGTGTTTGACACAAGTTAGCATAATGTATCTTTCGTCAGGTTTTCATAAAGCTTCCGGCGAAATGTGGCAAAATGGGACAGCAATATATTATATTTTACAAGTTGATGAGTTTTCTCATCCTTTCTTTAGAGAGATCCTACATTCGTCAGATCTATTCTTAGTGTTAGCTACTTTAATGACGGTCATTATTCAATTGGCGTTTCCATTTTTATTATTTAACAGGTACACCAGATATCTTGCTATGTTCGGAGTCATTAGCATGCATTCAGGAATTGCTGTTGTAATGGGACTCATTAGCTTTTCATTTTTAATGATAGCTAATCAGTTATTATTTCTATCTGATAAAGAATACAAGTCATTATCTTCATATGTAAAGCAAAAGTACATCAGTACTTCAACTAGATTAAATGTAAGAAAAGTAAGAAATACTTTACCAGTAAGTGCTCGTTCTTCTCTAAGACCAATAGTAGTTTTATATGATGGTTGGTGTCCTTTCTGCATGAAAAGTATTAAAAGATTTCAACGATTAGATTGGTTTAATCGTATGGAATTTCTGTCTTTTAGAGATAAAAAAGTTTTGGAGCATTATCAATTAGATATTGAGTTATTAGAAAAACGAATGCATTCTTTACAAAGGTCAACTCAAAAAATCGAAGATGGGATTGACAGTATTAATCGTATTTGCAAGAATACACCTCTTCTTTGGGTGGTCGTTCCATGTTTAAGTATTTCTTCTACATTGGGGGTGGGGGCGAAAGTATACGATTGGATAGCAAGTAGAAGAACGATTTTTCCGACTGGTGGATGCGATGAATCAAGCTGCGAAATACCAGTTAAGAAAAGACCAGAGTGAACTACCCACTACTTATCCAACCTTACGGTCTTGATTGAAGTGGAGACTTCTTTCGAAGATAGAATCTCTATCTCTCAAGCATGGGTGGAATTTGATCAGGGTTGCGGTCAATAGTGGGGTTATCAATGATGAACACCTTGGGCCTATCATATGTGGTCAGTGTACTGACTTTCTTAATTGTTAGAACTGAGTGATAAAAGGAAACGTCTCCAAGCAAAAGATCAACCTATCCTGTAGCCATCCAAGAGTTAAAAAAAGAGAAAAGGATGTCTAAAGATACCCGAATAAGGCAAGAAGCCACTTCTATAATAAGTGGCGTGGAGATGATGCATGTGCTGAAAAAAGGACAACAACTTCTATCGATTGAATATTCTGATAAAATAGAAGCTAGATTCATCCATTAATTGTTCGGAATCACATCGTAAACGAGTACTAGAACCGTATATTTTGTTACGCATTTCAGGTTGAGACTGGCTAAAATCCCTATCTAATTTCCTTATTGCACTGGTCGCATTTGAAATCTGATAATCTTAGGTCTGTTTTCTTGTTACCACAACACGAACATAGTTCATTCTTAAATAGAAAATATGTCAATTCAAGTATATTATAAAGGAATGTACTATAAAAAATTAGGAGGTTTTTTTATGAAAAATAAATTAGTCGCATCAGTAGTAGTCTTATCTTTAATACTTGGAAGTGCTTTCTACAGTTCTGCTTCTGTTGAAGCCTCTCCTGTACAAGAACAACCGATGATATTATCTGAACAAGTAGTAGATGATAAAGAGAAAGCGGTGCCGGCGGTTGTTTTGGGTGCTGTGGTTATAGGTGCTGCTGTTGCGGCTGGTGGTGTAGCTTTGGGAGCTGGTTCAGTGCTTGGGGCAACTCAATTGATGGGAAAGAGTACACCATCCGATACCACGTATACCTATGACGAAGTAAAAGAGGCTTTTGATTATTAATTTTGGACAAGAAAATGTAAAGATTATTTAATAGGAAGATAGAATCTCTATAACAGCAGAATAGATGCTGGTGCAAAAACATTTTGATAGGAACATAGAGCCACTGTTTCAGCTCTATTGATCATTTATGATGCGATTCTAAACAACGGATGGATGAATTCAACTTCATTTGGACAGACTACCTGTCGATGATGGTGCTGTCCTTTTTTCAACATATGCATCGTCTCCACGCCACTTATTATAGAAGTGGCTGTTTCAAACAACTTGAACCCCAACATTTAATTGGGGTACAGCTAACTTTTTAACGGAAATATACGATAAGACAATATTTGGAACATGAAAGCCTAATTTCCCTACACTAAGGGAAATTAGGCTTTTGTAAAACGGTAACTCATTTTTCTCAAACCTCTCACAGATTTAAATTTAAATACACGTTATCGAGATCTTCTTGTGTCATACCAATATAAGCTAGCGTAACGCTTGGTGCGGAATGGTTAAATAACTTTTGAAGAATAGAGAAGTCAACTCTTGATTGATAAGCGGGTAGCCAAAAGTTCTCCGTAATGTATGAGTCCCAATTCTCTCTTTTATTCCTACGGCTCTTGCTGCCTCATTAATAACACGATAGGCTTGTTGTCGCTTTAATGATTCTTTCCTTATGCAGTCGTACGCAGCCATATTTAACCTCTATTCATGACAAAAGTGTATTTGGGATCCTGTTAAATTATGTAGTTATGTAGTTATGTATTTAGAGATTAAGAAAGGGATAATTTTTCAGAAAAATGATTGAGAAGGAGAAGAGTTATTTACCTCTTTAAAAATGGTGTCAATTAGCGCATGGGCAAGTACTAGAGGTTCATAAAGCTGTAACTAACAATGAACGTCATTACAATTTAGGGATATTGTGGTTCGAGTGAAAAGATTATTTATTAGAGAGATAGAACCTATATAACATGAAGAAAAGAAGTGAACCCAAAAAGAATACCACGCCCTGCTTTGTCCTTTATAAAATCTCCAATAAACAGAGGGAAAAAGAAAGATTTATTGATTTTTTTATTCATGGTATCCCTCCAAAAAGCTATATAAGGACATTAGCAACGGCCTTGTATCCGCGTATACGGCAATCGTTCATGTATACAAGTATGAATTCAATTTATACAAATAATTGATAGTAGGTACTCATAATGGTAGTGTACGATCTGACGTCAATTTCTGAAGTGCTAGTGAAATCCCTACTATGAAGTTTAAAATACAAAATAAACCAAAGCAACTACTTGAAAGAATGACAGATCAATAGTTTGTTCTCGCTGTAAATTAGGTATTAGTATCTTTGGTTAATCAACGAGCATTCATGAAAAAAACGATCTACGGAGTGCGTTTAAAAAAGGTATATCCTCTTCAGTATCGAAATATATATAAAGACAGTACTACCCAATGTCGAAATGAGTAAGTGACGAAATAAACTCTACCTGAGTAGGGGGGACAGGTAATGGCTTATAGGAAGGTATTTGGAGGCGTTTCTTATTTAAATGTACTTAAATATCTTTTAATCATTATAGCCTTGGTTTTGGAGATAATTGCTGTCATCTTACTAACAATCAATCTGGATAAAGCGGCTATACTATTTTTGCTTTTCGGGATAACGCTTGTTATGTTAATTATTGTGTTAATGGCTAAAAGAATAGTAGAGAAGAGAAGGGATGAAGAAAATGATTATAGTGACTACTGATTTTGTACCAGGTAAAGAAATTAAAGATTTAAAGGGTTTTGTTAGGGGGAGTACGGTGCAATCCAAACATATAGGAAGGGATATTACGGCGAACCTTAAAACAATAGTAGGAGGAGAAATAAAAGGGTATACAGAGATGATGAATGAGGCGAGGCAAAAAGCGATCGGGAGAATGGAAGAGCATGCGAAAACCAAAGAAGCAAATGCAATTATTGCCGTTCGCTTAGAGACTTCCGCAGTTATGGGGGCTGCTTCTGAAATAATTGCTTATGGAACGGCAGTACAAGTAGAATAGAGAACCATATGTCTTGAGATTAACCCGCCCTGCCTTAATAGTTCCTACACCCTAAACGTTTATAAACGCGTAAATACGTTGCTCGTTAATCTGGTTAGCAATACGTCTATGATTTATCGTTGTAAATTTCTAAGAGCATATCTCCAGCCTGTTAATGTAAGTATCGAAACTTTCATTATACAGGGTCGGGGAGGTGCTCTATTTTAGTGTCCTTTGGTTCTTAAAATAGCAAGGGCATAGAAATATGAAATTGATTTACCTTGTATAAAAAATGGAATCGCTTACAATGTAACCAAAGGTTAGTAACCTGTGGTTATAAAGGGAGTTGAAATATCAATGAAAGAATTGCAAGCAAGGGATAGAATTTTATTAGCAGCAAAAGATTTATTTTCAAGAAAAGGTTATGAACAGGTTACCGTACGAGAAATTGCAAAAGAAGCTAATTGTTCACATACTAGCATCTATGTCTATTTTAATGATAAACAAAGACTATTAGAGGAACTTTCAAAAGTACCCTTTGAAAATTTAATGAAAGAAATGGATTCACTATTAACAAATGATAAGTTCTCACCCCAGAAAAAACTAATACGTACTTCACAGACTTTTGTTCATTTTGGCTTATGTTACAGGAATTTATACGAGGCTTTTTTAATCTTTGATGCTAGTAGAGTAGACACAACTACAACACAATCGGAACTAAATAAGATTAGACTAAATCTCTTTGAGTCTTTGAAGTCAGCAGTCTCCATTAATTTTACATGTTGGGATGAGCGAAAAGTCATTGAATTCAGTAGAATAATTTTTTACATGCTCCATGGAATTATTATGACTTATAAAGATACGGATGAACGTGTTATTCAAATCGAAAGACGTGTTTTACCTATTGTTAAGCAGTCAATCATTTATTTAATCAAAGGAGTGGTTACAAATGAAAGTACTGAAAGTTTCTCCTAATATTTATAAGATTGAGCATTGGTTTTGCTTGAAAATTAGTGCTTGGATTGTAAGGGCGGGGGATGGCGTCTACATTGTTGATACTGGAATGACGTTCATGGGAAAGAGAATATTAAAAGAAGCTCAAAAGCTAGGGCAAATAAAAGGAATTCTCTTAACTCACGGTCACTCAGATCATGTAGGTGGGATAAAAAAGATTGTAGAGTCAATGAAAGTTCCTGTGTACGCTCATAGAAATGATATAAAACACATGGAAGGAAAAGAGCCTTTTCCTGGTAGAAAAAAACGAGAATTTTTAGTGCAACTAGGTATTGTCCAACCATTAGAAGAGATGAGCGATGGTACATTAAAAAACATGGAGGATTTAATCCCTATTCATACACCAGGACACTCACCTGGACATGTTTCATACTATCATGAAAAGGATCAGGTTCTTATAGGAGGAGATTTATTTACATCCAAAAAAGGGGAACTAAAAAGGCCAATAGCAATGTTTACTGCAAAAATGGATGAAGCTGTAGAGAGTGGGAGAATTGTAAAAACTTTAAAACCAAAGATTGTAAGTATTTGTCATGGTACGGACATAGAAGAACCACACCAACAGATAGAAAAATATCTTTCCAAATTTCTTGGTAGCTGAATGAGCCATAGTTAAAACCTAGATATCTTTTAGATTGGTTTGTTTAGACAGTTCGTTACTTATAGCAATCAGTCGTTGAGCTGACTAAAGAACGGATTTTGGGATTTGTAATTGATGTCCTCATTGAGCCTTCCTCCTTATAAAAGAAATGAGTAGCAGGAGAAAAGGGACAACGCCAAATAACACAATGGAAGCATAAGCAATCATATTTCCTATCCAAAAAATTTGATACAAATTTTGAGGGATCATCGACAGAATAAAAATGATTGGAAGCAGTCCATACATAAAACGTTTGATGTCTTTATTAAAAATTTGTGATAAACCAAGCGAAGCAAGATAAAAGGAAACAGAGAGTGTAAAAAATATTTGCATGGTCCAAATGATTAAAAACAAAGAATCAAAACGCTCAAAAAGGAGTTCGGGAAATTCGAAAGATTGTATTAACATGATTGTCGGATAAGTTAAATTTGCAACGCCATCAATCGATAAAGCACCAATCACCATGACTAGAGTTAAAATATAGATCACAGTAGGAACTAGCACACCAATAAAGATGACTTTCTTTACTTTAGGTTGGTCTGTCATACATGCTTGAATGATCAATATAATTTCAACCCCTGATGTAGATAGGACAATCGATTTTATGTCTAATACTGGTCTAATCCCTTCTCCTAAAACGGGACGTAAATGATTAAGTTCAAATAACCCAAAGCTCATGAGTGCGACTATAACAAAAGTAATTATAGTCAAAGGAAAAATGATTTGAGCTATGCGTGCAATCGATGGTATTCCATCAACAACCAAGTACAGAGAAAGCCATAGAACAATAACAATCAATACTATAATAGGCGTTCCTTCCAACAAATAGGTTTCTACTACTTCTGCGATCATTCTCACTTCAAAGGCTACATCAATAACAAAAATAAGGATGATCAAAAGACTAAATAAAAAACCAAGAACCTTCCCCACAATTAAGTCACTGTATTGGTAAAACGTTTGATTAGGGTATCTTCTATTAAGATTGATGATCACAAATGCCATGGTAAGTGGAACCAGACTACTAATTAAAAGTGCAATCCAAACATCAGGCGTCCCTACTTCATTAGCAGCCGCTCTAGGAAGCGTTAAAATCGCCACACTCATCGTATAGTTAATGATGATAATCGTAGCTTGAGTGGGTGTGATGGTTCCATTTTGACTATTCCTCATTTGTCACAATCCTTTTATTAACAAATTACTGCTTACGAATGGAGTTCTTAGGTAGCAAGAATTTCGGACGTAAGTAGGGGGGATCTGGACTTAAGTTTAGTGTCGACAATTCAACGATTCACGGAAACCTTACTTGTCGACCATACCATAATCGGTAACTGTAATATTTACATCATATTCAATCGCTGTCTGACTAAAAATTTCATCCCAGTTATCTTTATGCTCTTTCCAGTAAGTTGGGTAGTTAATGCGAACGTATTTCCTAAAATCAATCGCATCTACTTGAAATTCTTCTTGCAATTTTCTTAAGCTATTTCCAATATAACTTTCCACCTGTTCTTTGAGCAATTTCTCTAACTTATCTAATTGTTCTTCTTTAGTGATCTCGTCTGATTCATTGAAGACTTCAGAGACCCATCCTTCTGATTCTATTTCTACGTTAAAGCTGAGCTCGTTATTTTTTAGTGTAGGTGTGATATCACTCTTTAATGAATTAATCTCGTATACAATCGAGTGTTCTTTCTCTTCGTCATAAACGTTTATGATCCCCGAATCGGTTGACGCAGTGAGCCAAATGGCCCCTTGAAGGTCACTTTCAGTTAAAAAACCCATTAACTTTAGCGTAGTTCCGTTGATTACAGCTGCCCCTTTGAATGTGATTTCATCCTCTTCCTTCACAACATTTTGTAAAAGGAAACTTGTATTCGTATTTAGCTTAGGTAGTAAATTGACAAGTGATATCGGTTCCAGTATTCTAGATGATTTTGAAGTTTGTATAATACCTGTAATGAGATGCGCGGGAATGTCTGCCGGATCATCAGATTCTAATACATCTCTAGCGACCCCGTCTGTAATGATCACCATAGAACTTGCTCGAGATTCAGGATTACGTATAAAGTGATCGAGTAGCTCTTGTAGGCTCGTTTGTTGAGCCAGTTCACTACTAATAACAATCAGTCGTTGATGTTGAGTAAAGAACGGATTTGGGGTTTTATAATTGATGTCATATGCGCTTTTAAGCAATGAATTACCTGTTTCTTCATAATTTCTGTAAGGCTTGTCTGATTGTTCGGAGTTCTCTAATGAACTTGTTGTATCCGTAACATTGGCCACTTGATAGGTAACTGCTAGGTCTTCTTGATCCGTGTCTTGATTCTTGTCTAAGCCAACCCCAATAACCATACTTAAGTGTTCGATATCCGTTGAACTCCAACACCCTGATAAGAAGAAAATAGAGATGATAAACAAAAGGATGAATCGATTAATTGTGCTCATTGAACCTTCCTCCTTATAAAAGAAATGAGTAGCAGGAGACAAGGGACAACCCCAAATAATACAATCCCAACATTAGCATTCATATCTGCTAACCAAAAGAGTTGATGCAAATTTTGAGGGATCATCGACAGAATAAAAAGGATTGGGAGCAGTCCATAGATAAAACGTTTGATGTCTTTATTAAAAAGCTGCGAAAAACCAAGTGAAGCAGCATAAAATGAAATAGAGACTGTGGCGAATATTTGCATGATCCAAATGATTAAAAACAAAGAATCTAGACGCTCAAAAAAGAGTTGTGGGAATTCGAAGGATTGTATTAATAAGATCGTCGGCCAAGTTAAATTTGTAACGCCATCAATCGATAAAGCGCCAATCACCATGACTAGAGTTAAAAGATAAAGCACTGTCGGTATTAGCACCCCGAGAAAGATGACTTTCTTTGCTTTATGTTGGTCTGTCATAAATGCTTGAATGATCAATATAATCTCTATCCCCAAGGAGGAAAATGTCATTGATTTTATATTAAATACTGGCCTAATCCCCTCTCCTAATACTGGACGTAAATGATCAAGATCAAATAAACCAATGCCCATGAGTGCGATGACAATAAAAGTAAGAATAGTCAAAGGGAAAATAATTTGGAATACACGCGCAATCGATGTAATGCCACCAACAATCAAGTACAGAGAAAGCCATAAAACAAGAACAATTAGGATCGTAACAGGCGTTCCTTCCAACAAATAGGTTTCTACTACAACTGCCATGATTCTCACTGCAAAGATTGTACCGATAATAAAATAAAGGATCATAAAAAGACTGATAAAAAGAGTAAAGAACCTCCCGACAATTAAGTCACTGTACTCGTAAAACGTTTGATTAGGATATCTTTGATTGAGCGTGATGATCACAAACCCCATGGCAAGTGGAACCAGGCTGCTAATTAAAAGTGCAATCCAAACATCAGGTGTCCCCACATCATTCGCAGCCGTTCTAGGAAGCGTTAAAATCCCCACACTCAGCGTTTTGCTAATGATGATAATTGTGGCTTGAGTTGGTGTGATGATTCCATGTTGACTTTTCCTCATTTTTCACAATCCTCTCATTAACAAATTCCTGTTTTGAAGGGGGGGTAGTTTAATCGGCATTCTGACCAGTAGGTCTTTCTAGTCGCTTATGAAGTAGGAGGAGCTGTACTTAAGTTTATAGTTCGCAATCCTGACAACCTTAATTGTTAAATTCCATACCATAATCGGTGACCGTAATTTTTACATCATATTCAATTGCTGTCTGACTAAAAATTTCATCCCAGTTATCTTTATTTTCGCTCCAGTAAGTTGGATAGTTGATGCGAACGTATTCCCCAAAACCAATCGCATCTACTTGAAATTCTTCTTGCAATTTTTTTAAGACATTATCAATATGAATTTCTGCGTGTTCTTTGAGCAATTTCTCTAACTTCTCTAATTGTTCTTCCTTAGTGATCTCATCTGTTACATCGAAAACTTCAGCGACCCATCCTTCTGATTCAATTTCCACGTTAAACGTGAGCTCGTTATTTTTTAGTGTTGGTGTAATAGTACTTGTTAATGATGTTAGCTCGTATGAAATCGAATGTTCTTGTTCTTCGTCATAAGCGAGTACAAGCCCCTCATCGGTTGACGCAGTGAGCCACGTAACCCCTTGAAGGTCACCTTCAGTCAAAAATCCCATGAGCTTTAGCGTACCTCCATTGATCACACCTGCTCCTTTGAGTTTGACTTCATCCTCTTCCTTTACAATATTTTGTAAAAGAAAACTTGTATTCGTATTTAGTTTAGGGAGTAACTTGGCAAGTGATATCGGTTCCAGTATTCTAGCCGATTTTGACGTTTGTACTATACCTGTAATGAGAAGCGAGGGAATGTCTGTCGGGTGGTCAGATTCTAATACATCTCCAGCCACCCCATCTGAAATCATCACCAGATTACTTGTTCGATTTCCAGGGTCACGTATAAAATAATCGACTAGCTCTTGTAGACTCGTTTGTTGAGCCAGTTCACTACCAATAACGATCAGTCGTTGATGCTTATTATAGAACGGATTTTGGGTTTTGTAATTGACGTCATAGGCAGTTTTAAGAATTGATTTTCCTGTTTCTTTATAATTTTTGTAAGGCTTGTCTGATTGTTCAGAGCTCTCTAATGTACTTTGTGTATCCATAATATTGGCCACTTGATAGGTCACTTCTAGGTATTCATCTTCATCTGTATTTTGATTGCTGTCTTCTTGACTTACATCTAAGCCAACACCAACAACCATACTTAAGTGTTCGATGTCCGTTGAACTCCAACATCCTGATAAGAAGACAATAGAGATGATAAACAAAAGGATGAACCGATTGATTTTGTTCATTGAACCTTCCTCCTTATAAAAGAGATAAGCAGCAGAAGACAAGGGATAACCCCAAATAACACAAGGGAAACATTAGCAACAATATCTCCTATCCAAAAGAGCTGGTTCAAATTTCGAGGGATCATCGACAGAATAAAAATGATTGGAAGCAGTCCATAGATGAAACGTTTGATGTCTTTATTAAAAAGTTGTGAAAGACCTAGCGAAGCAGCATAAAATGAAATAGAGATTGACGCGAATATTTGCATAATCCAAACGGTTAAAAATAAAGAATCCAAACGCTCAAAAAGAAGTTCTGGTAATTCGAAAGTTTGTATTAATATGATCGTCGGATAAGTTAGATTTGTAATGCCATTAATCGATAAAACACCAACCACCATGACTACAGTCATAGCATAGAGCAATGTAGGTATGATCACTCCTAGAAAGATGACTTTCTTTGCTTTATGTTGGTCTGTCATATATGCCTGGATGATCAACATAATTTCAACCCCGATGTAGGACAACACCGTCGGTTTTATTCCTTTCAGAACAGGAGTAATCCCTTCTCCTAAAACCGGACGTAAATTATTAAGCTCAAATACCCCTAAGCTCATGAGTGCGATGACAATAAAAATAATGACAGTGAAAGGAAAAATGATTTGGAATACACGTGCAATTGATGTCATCCCACTAACAATTAAGTACAGAGAAAGCCATAGAAGAATAACAATCAAGATAGTGACAGGCGTTCCTTCCAACAAATAGCCTTCTACTACTTCTGCCATCATTCTCACTGCAAAGCTTGCAAACGTCATAAAATAAAGGATCATTAAAAGACCGATAAAAAGAGCAAGCGCCTTCCCTACAATTAAGCTACTGTATTGGTAAAACGTTCGCTCAGGGTATCTTTTATTAAGCATGATGATCACAAACCCTATGGTAAGTGGAACCAGGCTGCTAATTAAAAGTGTAATCCAAATATCAGGTGTCCCCACTTCATCAGCAACCAATCTAGGAAGCGTTAAAATCCCCACACCCAGAGTAAAGTTAATGATGAGAATTGTGGCTTGAGTTGGTGAGATGATATTTTGATGTTTCTTCATTTTTCACAATCCTTTCATTAACATTGACTACTTACGAATGGAGTCCTTAGATCGCAACAATGGCCAACGTTTGTTTCTCTTTTTAATTGGCATTCTGATGAGCTTTCCAGTCGATTATTAAGTGGGGGAGAGCTGTACTTACGTTTAGTGTCGACAACTCAATGATTGATGGAAACCTTATTCGTCAAATTTCATTCCATAATCGACGACTGAAATCTTCACATCATATTCAATCGCTGTCTCACTAAAAATTTCATCCCAGTTATCTTTATGCTCGTTCCAGTAGGTTGGATAGTTGATGCGAACGTATTCTCCAAAACCAATCGCATCTACTTGAAATTCTTCTTGCAATTTTTTTAATGTCTTCTCAATATCATGTTCCGCATCTTTTTTAATCAACTCTTCTAACTTCTTTAGTTGTTCTTCCTTAGTGATCTTGTCTGACACATCGAAAACTTCAGAGATCCATCCTTCTGATTCTATTTCCACGTTAAACGTGAGCTTGTTATTTTTTAGTGTAGGTGTAATATCACTCTTTAAGGATAATACTTCGTATACAATCGCATGTTCTTCTTCGTCAGTAACGAGTACGATCCCCTCATCGGTTGATGCAGTTAGCCACGTAACCCCATGTATTTCTTCATCATTCAAAAATCCCATTAATGTTAGCGTATCTCCATTGATCACACCTGCTCCCATGAGTTTGACTTCATCCTCTTCCTTTACAACATTTTGTAAGAGAAAGCTTGTATTCGTATTTAGTTTAGAGAACAACTTGGCAAGTGTTATCGGTTTCAGTATTCTAGCCGATTTTGCATGGTCTGCAATACCTGTAATGAGAAGCGCGGGAATGTCTGTCGGATCATCAGATTCTAATACATCCCTAGCCATCCCATCTGAAATCATCACCATAGAACTTGCTCGAGATTCAGGATTACGCTTAAAATGATCGAGTAGCTCTTGTAGACTCGTTTGTTGAGCCAGTTCACTACTAATAACAATCAGTTGTTGATGCTGACTAAAGAACGGATTTGGGGTTTTGTAATTGACGTCATAGGCGGTTTTAAGTATTGAATTTCCTGTTTCTACATAATTTTTGTAAGGCTTGCCTGATTGTTCGGAGTTCTCTAATGAACTTGTTGTCTCCGTAATATTGGCTACTTGATAGGTCACTTCTAATAATTCGTCTTGATCCGTCGTTTGATTCCTTTCCACTTGACCTACATCTATGCCAACCCCAATAATCATACTTAAATGTTCGATGTCCGTTGAACTCCAACAGCCTGATAAGAAGACAATAGAGATGATAAACAAAAGGATGAAGCGATTGATTGTTCTCATTGAACCTTCCCCCTTATAAAAGATATGAGCAGTAGAAGACAAGGGACAATCCCAAATAACACAAAGGCAACATTAGCAATCATATCTCCTAACCAAGAGAGCTGATACAAATTTTTAGGGGCCATCGACAGAATAAAAATGATTGGAAGGAGACCATACATGAAAGGTTTGATGTCTTTATTAAAAAGTTGCGAAAGACCAAGCGAAGCAAGATAAAAGGAAATGGAGAGTGTAGTGAATATTTGCATGGTCCAAATGATTAAAAACACAGAATCATACCGCTCAAAAAATAGTTCTGGGAATTCGAAAGATTGTATTAATATGACTGTCGGAAAAGTTAAATTTTTAATACCATCAATCGATAAAGCGCCAATCACCATGACTAGAGTTAAAAGGTAGATCACTGTAGGTACTAGCACCCCGAGAAAGATAACTTTCTTTGCTTTATGTTGATCTGTCATAAATGCTTGAATGATCAATATAATTTCAACCCCTAAGGTGGATAGTGCCATCGATTTTATTTTAAATATGGGTCTAATTCCCTCTCCTAATACCGGACGTAAATGATTAAGCTCAAATAACCCTAAGCTCATGAGTGCGACGACAACAAAAGTAAGAATAGTTAAAGGAAAAATGATTTGGGATACACGCGCAATCGATGTAATCCCACCAACAACCAGGTACAGAGATAGCCATAGAACAATAACAATCAAGATCGTGATAGGCGTTTCTTCCAACAAATAGATTTCTACTACTTCTGCCATCATTCTCACTGCAAAGATTGTATCCGTAATAAAAAAAAGGGTGATAACAAGACCGATAAAAAGACCAAGAAACTTCCCTACAATTAATCCACTGTATTGGTAAAACGTTTGATTAGGGTATCTTTTATTAAGCGTGATAATCACAAACGCCATGGCAAGTGGAACCAAGCTGCTAATTAACAGTGCCATCCAAACATCAGGTGTCCCCACTTCATTAGCAGCCATTCTAGGAAGCGTTAAAATTCCCACACTCAGCGTGTAGTTAATGATGAGAATTGTGGCTTGAGTTGGTGTGATCATTCCATGTTGACTTTTCCTCATTTTTCACAATCCTCTCATTAACAGTTACTGCTTACGAATAGAGTTCTTAGGTCGCAAGAATTTCGGACGTTTGTTCATCATTTTAATCGGCATTCTAACCAGTAGGTCTTTCCAGTCGCTTGTTGAGTAGGGGATTGCTGGACTTAGGTAAGGAGTATTAAAGCTATTCAACTTCACGAGATGGATACAAAAGAAAAGGAAAAAGACAAGAACCCCAAACAAGCCGAAAGAAGCACTTAAAAACATCGCAAGAAATCTTATCATTCGTAATGATGTGCTCATACTGTATTGTGGCAATGAGAAAGAAGCAATCGCCGATAACGCCACGACAATCACCGTAGCAGGACTTACAATGCCGGCTTCAACAGCAGCTTCACCGATTACCAGACCGCCTACGATTCCAACCGCCTGACCAATTGGTTTCGGTAAACGAAGACCAGCCTCTCTTAAGATTTCAATCGCAACTTCCATGATGAGAGCCTCAATGATGATTGAAAAAGGCATCCCTTCACGTGCACCGATAATTGACATTGCCAGTTGAGTTGGAAGCAACCCTTGATGAAAAGAAACGAAAGCGATGTATAAAGGAGTAGAAAAAACAGTAAGAAAAGCAGCAATGTAACGTAACCATCGATTCAATGTTGCTGATATCGATCGATGATAATAATCCTCCGGTGATTGTAAAAACATGCTAAGAGTAACGGGAACGATCAACGCAAATGGCGTTCCATCAAGTAAAATAGCTACCCTTCCCTCTGCCATCGCTGCGATCACCTTGTCCGGACGTTCTGTGTTTTGTACTTGTGGAAAGAAAGAGAGCGGTTGATCTTCAATCAGTTGTTCAATAATTCCTGATTCAGGTACATTATCAATCATAATGTTCTGTATTTTTCTTTTTACGCTTTCTACAAGAGTAGGATCTGCTATGCCCTCAACAAATGAAATCACGACTTCTTTGTTAAATCGACTTCCTACTTGACTGCTAATCAGTCTGAGGTCAGTGTTCACTCCAGCCTTGCGAAGCAAAGCGATATTCTCTCCAATATCTTCGTTGAACCCGAGTCTCGGTCCCCTTACTAAGGTTTCAGTAACCGGTTCTTCTAGGCTCCTTGTTTTCGATTTCGGTGTTTTCAAGATAAATGCATGATCTGTCCCTTGAAAAAGTAATACCGCATTCCCTTGTAACATATTGATCGAAATGGTCTTCACACAATCTGTCTCATACATTTCACTCACAGGTAGTAATCCATTTTTTATTTGATCCATATAATCTTGAAGATCATTATAAGGAGAATCAGTCATTAACGGCTGCAAGATGTTATTATTAATCATCTCTATATCAACGATATCTTTTAAAAAAATGAGGGCTGTTTTAAGGTTTTCGTCGCCTAATTGAAACGTTCTTAGTACCATATCACTACTATCACCCAGTTCTTCTTTCACTAAAGAAACATTCTCTTCAAAATCATACGAAAGAAAGGATGATGTCTCATCCACCCAATCAGACTGCTTGGATGGATCTTTTATTGACAAGTAATATAGTTTAGAAATAACAAGTGGAACGAATAATGTGATTAACGCAATACCATAGATGTACATTTCAGGAAGAAAAGATTTTATCGTTTCAAAAGATGGCAATGGGACGAGCCCCCCTTCTAAAAGAGTGTGATTCGGTCTACCTATAACAACTCTTCAATTTACGCTACGCTTAGCGTGACACATAAGGAGGAAAGTTATGCGTGATTTTCTATTGAAGATCTCAAGCCATTGAATATTTTAAGTTAAGGTTAGATTATTGAGATTGACTTCTAAAAAAGTAGGGGGGAATCGGGTTAATTAAGAAAATAAATGCCATTCTTGCTGTATTACCAGAGGGAGAAATCGGCTTTGAAAAGACTGTACTCATCTGTGGGGTTAACCATAATCGTTTTTAAAAACGATAAGTGGAGGTGCTTAATGAAAAGTGGAAAACGACTCATACAATACTGTCGTTCTACACAATCTATATAAGACATTTCTTCAAATGGAGTGTCACGCAACCCATCCTACTGACGAGGTGATTCGATGACGAAAGATCAATTAGATCCGAATTCAGCAGCGTTCGCCCACAATTGGACAAGACCGAAGCGTACATCTACACAAGTGAACGGTCACACCGAAATGTCTCAGTCAACCATTAAATTAAAACGTGTTCCAGTGTCTGGGCGTCGGTAAGGGTGAGAGGGAGGAGAGCCGTTTTAAGCGGGTCTCCTCTTTTTATTTTGACTGGGCAGAAGGAAAGATATGTAGAGACCTTCTCATATTAAAAAAGCCGATTTCACTTAGGAAATCAGCTTTTTTTTCTATAGATTCAAATCCATCGTTTGAACAAAATAACGGGGATATACAACGTTACTGATACCCCAAGTTTAAAAATTTAAAAACTTTTTTTGACCCAATTATGTAAGGTAGCTTATCACCAAGTTAATGGTGAGATTGATTCATCAATGGCTCGTAATTCATAGCCTTCATCAAGCAAGAAAACAATCACGTCTTCTATATGTTCGAGGGTAGCCTTCGTATCATGGAATAAAATCACTGGTTCCTTTTCTACTAATTCAAGCGCTCTTACTTCCTGGATGACTGTTTTCACCATTCGTCTATCTCTGTTTTTCCAGTCTTCGCTATCTACGTTCCAATCCCATATTTGATAACCTAATTTTTGGATAGATGCTGTCCACTCATCGTTCAGATGAGGTTTACTACCATAGGGGGTACGTATTAATGTGGTGTCGCTGCCTGTGAGAGCTTGGAGAGTTTTTCTTTCTTCATCCATTTCATCAATGACATTATTGAGTGATGCATAAATTTTCTTGGCATCGTGTGACACACTATGGAGACCAATTCCATGCCCTTCATTAAGCATTTTATTGACTGCATTAGGGTGTTTTTTCATGTTTCCATCGATCATAAAAAAGGTTGCCTTTACATTATACAAATCAAAAAGCTCTAAAAACGACTCTGTATATGCAGAGGGTCCATCATCAATGGTGATGTAAGCCACTTTCTCGTCACCATCTTCTTGGGGCGTAGCACTTTTGATTTCTATTCCTTCTTCTTCTCCCTCTTCTTCAAGGATGATTTCTTGACTGCTCGTTGTTTTTATCTCTTCATTGTTGGTCACTGTCGCTATCTCTGTCAATTCAGATAGGTCTTTTTCAGCACGTGCTTGTGAAAAAAAGGTATTTAATAACCCAGATATGAGTGCAATGAACGTAATGGAGGCGATGAGGATATAAAATCGAGTATTAGGTCTTCTTTTCTTTGGTTTCCGTCTCATTTCTTTTCCTCCATCTCTTAGTCATTTCTGTTTTTATAAAAAAACCAAAAATTGGTCATTATTGTATTAGTTATTACATTTATAAATAATATTCCTTGTTGTAGGCACCATTCCCAATTTGTTTAGAAGAGGAAAGGGGGCTAGACAGAATCCCTCTCGAAAAGGGCCCTAAGTTTCTATCCCGGTCATCAAATCAATAAAGTTGCCCGGGGGTATCTGCCATTCGCTCCTACATTTGTTCTTAATATTTTCACTAATTACATCAATATACGGATCATCCTTAAATAATAGAGGGAAAGTGATTGAAATTTTGTTTTTTATCAATCGCATCGTATCTTACTGTAGTTAAAGATGAACTAGACGGAAGCATGTAGTTATTTTATTACTATTACACGGTTTAATTTCTTCTTGTTACACTTGTGAAGTAGTTATACTTATCAATTTTTTATCTTGCAATGCAACATATGATGTCACTTGTGTTACAAATATTACATCTTTCGTTACATATATTACATCGAGTGTAACACTATCAACAGAGTACAAAGACCCATTCCACGTCATTATTTATCGATTATTGTGTATAATCCCAATACTTCTACTGAACAGGTTCGAGAATTGCCAATTCCAGAGCATAAATTGTCGACATCTTTATTATTGACAAAAAATAGTTCATCCCCTAAACTAAAAAAAGTAATTAGTTTAGGGGATGAACTATTTTGAATAAACGACTAATCGAAGCAGTAGAATTATTTGAAGATGTGATGGTGTATGGAACAGAACGTGTGATGAAATCGCTGGATGACCCGATTTGGAAGGAATATTCACCAGAGCAAATAGAAGTTTTGAAAATGATTGGAAAGCATGGTCAGATGCCAGCGGGACAACTTGCTTCGATGCAATGTGTTCATAAAAGCGCAATTTCGAATCGTCTTAAGAAGCTCCAAGAAAAAGAGTTAGTTCGTATTGTGAAATCAACGGAAGACCAACGTACTAAGCTCGTAGAATTAACCGAAGCAGGGAAGGAGGTTGTGAAGCAGTCAGATAAAGTGTTATACGAATACATCGAGAAACTATTTTCCAATCGAATCGGTGATGAAGAACTGGATCAGTTTGTCATGATGTTTAGGAAGATAAAAGAAATTTTGAAATTGGATGGAGTGTAAAACGTGAATCAAATTATAAAGTTAAGATGGCCAATCGTCATTGGCTTAGTTGGTCTTACTATTGCATTGTTTTTCTTGGCGCCAAACTTAACTGATCAGGCAGAGGAAGCGGGGACGTTCCAGTTACCTGAAGATGCAGCTTCTAAGCGTGCAGCGGACATTTTAAAAGAAGCGGGAGCAGGACAAGAGACGATTTCACTCGTGTTTCCTTTAGATGCAGGATTAAATGATTCATCAAGAGAAGAAATCGCTGACATTGTAAAAGAGCTCCAAACGATTGGAAGTCCTGTATCGGATATTTTAGATCCATTTGAAAATGAAGAAATGGAAAATCAACTTGTTTCTGAAGATCAACAAACGGTTCTCGTGCCAATTACCGTGGACGGAACAAATGAACAGGTGAATGAGCTGGCTGAAGAAATTCGATCGACTATCGTGCCAGATGACCTTACTGTCTACATTACAGGCGAAGCGATCATTTTCAACGATGTAAACATCAGCTCGCAAGAAGGTCTCGAGCGTACGGAGATTATTACCGTTGTGCTGATTTTTGCGTTGCTATTAGCGGTTTTTCGATCAATCATAACGCCAATTATTCCACTTGTATCCATTGGTATTACGTATTTACTCAGTCAATCTCTCGTGGCGTTTTTCATCGATTGGTTTGGCTTTCCGGTCTCCAACTACACGCAGATTTTTTTAGTGGCCGTTTTATTTGGGATTGGAACAGATTATTGTATTTTACTGTTAAGCAGGTATAAAGAAGAGCTGTCAGCTGGTCAACCAGTCGAAACGGCAATCCTTAATACGTACAAAACAGCTGGACGTACGCTATTGATTAGTGGGCTTGCTGTGTTTATCGGGTTTTTCGCGATTGGCTTTGCAGACTTCCCGATTTTTAAATCAGCAGTAGGGGTATCAGTCGGAATCGCAGTGTTACTAGTCGTTCTATTTACCATTGTGCCATTCTTTATGGTTACCTTAAAAGAGAAACTATTTTGGCCATCTAAAAAATCAGCTTCTCATAATGATAGTAAGCTATGGTCATGGTTCAGTACGCTGTCAGTAAAACGACCAATTCTTTCTATGCTAGTTGTGGCGATTATAACCGTCCCACTTTTGTTTACGTATGATGGTGACCTTTCATATAACACCGTTGATGAAATTGGTGATCAATACGAGTCAGTAAAAGGGTTAAATGCGATTGCAGATGGCTTTGGGCAGGGAGATTCATTGCCTGTTCAAGTCATTATTTCAAGTGATGAAGACATCGTCACTGAATCAACTGTGCCTTACATTGAAATGATGAGCAAAGAAATTGAGCGTGTGGAAGGTGTGGATTCAGTTCGCTCCATCACACGTCCAGCAGGTGAAGTGTTAGAAGACTTTTATGTTGATCATCAGCTTGGACAAATTGCAGATGGACTCAAGGAAGCGCAAACGGGACTTGGGGAAATTCAAGTAGGTTTAACAGAAGCTGAAAATGGTTTAGCTGAAATCACAGGTCAAATGCCTGCTGGTAGTGATGATGCATCAGAGACTGGTGGATTAGGGGAAGCGGCAGAAGGTCTTGGTCAGTTAACTGAACAGCTTGGGCTAGTGTCGCAAGGACTTCAACAACAGCAAAATATCCCTCAAACGGTTGAACAGTTGGGGGCGATTCAACAAGAGTTAGACGTGATTCAGCAAGGACTTAGCGGAGCGGCTACTCAGCTTGAAGGCCAAGGGGATCAAGCTGCTGCACTAGGCGGGGGACTAACCCAGCTTGCTGAAGGTGTCGGTGCATCGAATGAGGGTCTGTCAGAAATTGAAGAAGGTTTGAATAGTGCCATTTCCATTATTGAGGAAATGAGCGACAGTGATGCTGTTCGTGATACAGGCGTCTTCATTCCAGAAGGAACACTTGAAAACGAAGAATTCACACAAGTGATTGATCGTTATGTGATCAGTGAAAACACGGGTATTAAAATGGAAGTTATTTTATCTGATGACCCATACTCACCTGAAGCAATCGAAACGGTGGAACGGATAAAAACCACCGTGGAACGTGCTTCAATCGATACGCCTTTTGATGATGCTGAATTTGCCTATGCGGGCGTATCAAGTACCAATAGTGATTTGAATGTCATTTCATCAGATGATTACACACAAACGGTGATCATCATGTTGATTAGCTTGTTTGTCGTGTTGACTATCATATTCCGTTCAATCATCATGCCATTGTACATGATTGGTTCGTTGCTACTAACGTATTTCACATCGATTGCTGTGGCGGAACTGATTTTCATCAATGGGCTTGGCTTTGAAGGAATAAGCTGGGCTGTACCGTTTTTCGGATTTGTTATGCTTGTTGCGTTAGGTGTGGATTATTCGATCTTCTTGCTTGATCGTTTTAAAGAAGAAGCAGAAAAGGGACTTTCAGTAAAAGAAGCAATGACAGTATCCATGGAGAAAATGGGAACCGTGATTATCACCGCTGCGATTATCCTAGCGGGAACATTCGGTGCCATGATGCCATCTGGTGTTCTTAGCCTCATGCAAATCGCAACAATCGTTATCACAGGGTTACTGTTATACGGTTTAATTGTCTTACCACTACTCATTCCAGCCATCACCGTGTCCTTTGATAAAGGCGTTTGGTGGCCGTTTAAGAAAAAAGAATAATCATTAACAAGACGGAGTCGCTTATGGGGCTCCGTTTTTTGTGCTGAGGGAATAGACAGGTGCCAGAGCTGATTAACTTCCAGTTGAGATTGAATTCGTAGGATAGGAAATTGATTAGTTAGGGAAATTTGCTTGCTCCCTATTTAAAATGATGGAGGTAAGAGGTGTATCGCTTACTCACACAAATAGGATGCGATGGGTGCATCTATATGGGCATGTATTTAAAGGGGAAAGTGTCCGTTTGGTAATGCTTTTCGATATCGAGGATGATGATGCCAACAATTTCAAAGGGAATAAATGTGAGACGAGTGATCCAGGCGTTATTTGTCATTGATTAGACTTAGCATCCTTCGGGGGGCACCCTGAGAGACCTTTTTACACCCTAGTGTTCTTGTGAATCATCATGCAGCGAGTAAATCAAAAGAGAAAGGCATGACAACAAGATTGTGTACGCCTTGCCCATGAAAATACCTCCAATAAATGTACTTGTTTACAGTGCAATATTTACGAAGGTGTATTGTTTTTATATAGGGACGATACGAATCGTCCCGTATAGCGTTCATCCACGATTAAAGGAGCGTAGGGAATTATACAAGATCTTGGAGTGTAAAAAGCGTTTGATCAATCCTCATCTTCAGCAGCTTCAACAGCTTCAATAAGAGCTTTAATATCAGTATTTTCTAATGCAGCTTCAATGATTTCTTGATGGGAATCGTGTTTATGATCATCGCAACTACCACAATTAACTATATTAAATATACTAACAAATGTGCAGTTTCTTTTTTTTCTTTTTTTCTTCTTATGGCTCATATTTCCCTCTCCTTTTCAAAAATAAAATGATCGTTACGTAAATCTTTATTAATATATTAAAATTTAATTAAAAGGCTTGTGTGTATGCCTATTGATTATGCGAAATTTCAAGAGGGACAATATGACAGCTTTTGAAGATTGGTAATAGCCAATCAATCATAATTAAAAATTCATACCTTAAGTAATCTTTTTGTACTTAGTGTTCTTGGGCGTAAATAAAAACAGAAAGGCGTGAACAAAAAAATCGCCTGTTTTGTGTACGCCTTGCCCATGGCAAAATACCTCCGATAAATGTACTTGTTTGCTGTGCAATATTTACGAAGGTATTTTGGTTTTTTATGGGGTGCTTTTTAACCGCCCTGTATGGCGTTCATCAACAATAAAAGGATCGGTGGAAATCATTAAGGGGGTTGACAAACTCACTATACAAGAAGATCTTGGTGTGTCAAAAGCGTTTTAGCAATCTTTATCTTTACGATCGCAACTACCACAGTTAACTAAATTAAATATACTAATAAATAAGCAGTTTCTTTTTCTTCTTTTTTTCTTCTTATGGCTCATAGTTTCCCCTCCTTTTCAAGAAAATGATCGTTACGTAAATCTTTTAGGAGCAACTAAAGATCTACCCTATTAATATATTAAAATTTTAATTAAAACGTTTGTATGTATTGATTAGTGATTATGCGGAAATTTCAAGAGGGATGATATGACTGCTTTTGAAGATTGACAATAGCCTATCTATCAGAATGAAAAATTCAACCCTGAGAGACCTTTTTGCACCCTAGTGTTCTTGTGAATCATCATGTAGCGAGTAAATCAAAAGAGAAAGGCATGACAACAAGAAAATTGCCTCTTTTGTGTACGCCGCCTCGCCCATGCAAAAATACCTCCGGAAATATGTTTAAAGTACAATATTTACGAAGATATTTTTTTTTTATATAGGGGCGATTCTTTATAGTTTATCGAACCGCCCATATGGCGTTCATCAACGATAAAAGGAGTTTAGGGAAGCATTAAGGGGTTGACAAACTCACTCTATATAAGAAGATCTTGGTGTGTCAAAAGCGTTTTATTACTCGTCATCTTCAGCAGCTTCAGCAGCTTCAAGAAGATCTTTAATATCAGTATTTTCTAATGCAGCTTCAACGATGTCTTTATGGTCGTGTTTACGTTTATCGCAACTACCACAATTAACTAAGTTAAATATACTAATAAATAAGCAGTTTCTTTTACTTCTTTTTTTCTTTTTATGGCTCATATTTTCCCCTCCTTTTCAAGAAAATGATCGTTACGTAAATCTTTTAGGAGCAACTAAAGATCTACCCTATTAATATATTAAAATTTAATTAAAACGTTTGTATGTATGGCTTAGTGATTATGCGGAAATTTTAAGAGGGACGATATGACGGCTGAGAATGCCTGAAAGTGCGGGTGGAATAACTAAAAAAGCGCAATCCAAATCTACATGGGAAAGTGAAACCAATTCCAATCAAGGAGCAAAGCGTGGATGACGTTTAAAGGGCAGTCAATGATCGTGTCCCAAGCAGGAATGTAGCTGGTGGATAGAGAGGGTGGTATAATGTCACTCTCGGTTTAACAGAGATTCCATAAAGAGGATGTGTAGATTGACTCAGATACGTTGATTGCTAAAACAACGCCTGACAATCAATATTGCTACATAGAATGATTAATTCGCACTGTGCAAGGGGAATCCTAAAACTAGATGTAAGAATTCGCTCGATGTATGTGGAGCATGCACGAAACTAGTAACAAAGGAGGCAATTCCGTTGAATAAGCTTGTTTTTGGACTCCTTGTCATTCTTACCACAGGATTGATGGGGTCCTCTTTTGCTATCGGGAAAATTGGCTTGGCCTATGTGTCCCCATTATTGCTCGTTGCTTTCCGATTCACGATTGCCGGTGTAATTATGGCGGTTGTAGTCCGAATGTTGAAATACAAGCATCCGGATACATTTGGCAATTGGGTACGAATGGCTGCGATCGGTTTTTTCCAAACAGCGGCAGTGATGGGCTGTATTTTCTTGAGTTTACGAACGATTACTTCAGGTGAATCATCCATCCTGACATTTACAAATCCACTCCTTGTGGTTTTGTTTGGTACACTCTTTTTACGTATAAAATATCGTTTCATCCAATGGATTGGGGTGTCGCTTGGATTAGTTGGTGTTTTCATCACGATGGGAGCTAACTTGACTTTTGAAATAGGTATACTATTTGGTATTTCGTCTGCTATTGCATGGGCGATTGCAACTCTTCTCGTGAAGTCGTGGGGGCATCTGTTTAATACATGGGTATTGACGGCTTATCAAATGTTATTTGGTGGAATCTTTTTGTTTATTGGAACTGTTTTATTCGAAGAGCCGTTTTTCCAAGTAAACGCAACATCGATATTTGTTTTAGTATGGCTTGTCATTATGGCATCTATCGTTCAATTCGCAGTGTGGTATTACTTACTGCAAAAAGGAGATCCAGGTAAAACGAGTGCCTTTCTTTTCTTAGCTCCATTCTTTGGGGTTGTAAGCGGTTGGATCTTACTGGATGAGACACTGCAATGGTACGTAGGGGTTGGAGGCTTGTTCATTTTTATTGGGATCTTCCTAGTGAATTGGAAGAGTCGGGCCAAATAAACGAAATTATCGTCTATTTACACATCAATCATGTTACAATTTTTGTAATATGGTTGGTGTTTTTATTTGCAGCAAAAAGGAAAAATTCTTAGTCCTGTTGAAAGAAGAGGTTTTGTTAGTGTAAGATTTATTTGAATATTCTTTCGAAAGGAGAGGGATGTATGCACGATTTTTTGATGTTTGTTGTTCTTTCCATATTTCTCGTTATTTTACCTGGACCGGATACCGTGTTAGTCATACAAGGCGCAAGTTCCAGAGGAAAGAAAGAGGGATTGCGAACAGTCTTTGGAATTACAACTGGGGTTTTAGTTCACACTTCGGCAGCAGTACTTGGACTTTCAATTATTATCGTAAACTCTTCTTTTTTATTTGAAACATTAAAATTTGTAGGTGCAGTTTACTTAGTATATATAGGTGTTTCAACCTTGATAGCAAGTCGTAAACGGAAAAATAAGCATTATCAAGCTCAAAAAAAGCCTTTTAAGTTAGTTCAGTCTGGGTTTAAAAAAGGGTTAGTAACAAACGTTGTAAATCCAAAAGTAGCCGTT
This sequence comes from Jeotgalibacillus marinus, assembly GCF_040801915.1. Lineage (NCBI taxonomy): Bacteria > Bacillati > Bacillota > Bacilli > Caryophanales > Caryophanaceae > Jeotgalibacillus > Jeotgalibacillus marinus. Next base: position 75,465 of record NZ_JBFMIA010000010.1, read on the forward strand.
TTTTTCTTAACATTTTTACCTCAATTTATTAATGTTGAAAAAGGTTCATTTTTACAATTTTTGGGACTAGGCTTAACTTATTGTCTTTTGACATTTATATGGTTCTGTTTTGTGCTCTATTTAATCAAGTTTATAAAAAATTGGATGAATCGCCCTTCTACTCAAAGTGTAATAGAGAGAGTATCTGGATCAGTGTTAGTTATTTTTGGGCTTAAGTTAGCATTTGAAAAACAACCTTAATTTTTTGGGGTTTTGGTGAAAAAATCTATAGAGATAGTGGAACAACCAAGCAGATAGAAAATGATCAAACATTTATATAGAACATAGCCTTTTATAAATAGTTAGAATATTGTAAATATAGGATGAAGATTTAAAAAATCAAGGGAGTTGTTAAATAATGTGTGGGATTAGAAACTAAACATAGAGAAAGAGATTTAGAAATTCCAAAGCATCGTCAAAATTTAATAAATGCAATACAAAAAGATTTGCTGGGTGATGATAATGTACTAGCTGTTTTTTATGGGGGTTCCTTAGGAAACGAAAACACAGATTTATATTCTGATATCGATCTTCGTATAGTTGTCAAAGATGTAGTTTTTGAAGAATATAGGTTAAATAAAAAACAGCGAGCTAAAAACTGGGGTAATGTTTTATACTACGAAGATTTCCCTTGGGCAACACACAGTGTTGCTCATTTTAAAGGATTTATCAAGGTTGATACTTTTTACTACACGGTCAAGGATGTGAAACCTTCAGTTTGGCTTCAAAACATCAAGATTGTTCACGACACTACTGGACTGCTGAAAGATGTATTAGATACATCAAATAAGTTGATTTATGAACCAACTGTTGAGGAAATAGAGATTTGGAGAACAAGATTTTTTGCTTATGTTCATGAAGCCTATCGAGGGGTAATGAGGCAGGAATTTTACAATGCACTAAGTTATCTTGATGCTCTGCGATTGTCAATAACAACTGCTTGGTATATGGAGGCAGGCTTACAACCAAACAATTTTGGTTATTGGGCAAAATTAGAAGGCAAAAGAAGTAAATTACAAGATTGGCAATTAACGCTTCTTGAACAATGGAATAGTAGCAGAGAATCTGACGAAATAATGAGTGTTATTAAAAGTATGGTTCCCGAGTTTATAAGGGTTCATAAGAACTTGTGCAAGAAATATGAATTGGAAGAATACCCTGATTTGGTGGATGAAATACTTAATATGGTTTTATAGAGAATGTTAAAAAGTAGCGATTTCGCTGCTTTTTGTTGTCTATATTTCAATCTAATCCAGAAAAGGCAGCTTTTCTGGAATATCTATGCTGTATGGATATTCAAGCTCGTTATTCAAATAAAGGGCGCGATTGTGGAATAAACCTTAGATTTAAACATAAAGTCGTCTAATTTTTAAACCTCAACACATATAACCCCGTCCTGATTTTAAGACGGGGCTAAAAAATAGTTGTTTGTAAACTACTTCACTGCACTTAAAAATATAACAAGTGTAATAGAGGTTATTATTTCGTTTTTTGTTCGTTTAAACAATCGATAATATATGGACACAACAAAGCATAAATTGACCGGATTTATTGAAATCAGACTGTTAGTATTTAATCAAGGAGTGAGTCATATGGGTTGGGTTGAGGATATACAGAAGGCAATCGACTATATGGAAAATAATTTGCAAGATAAGATAACGATGGAAAGTATAGCTAAACAAGCGAATGCGTCGGTATTCCACTTTCAACGAACATTTTCGGTATTAACCGATATGTCTGTTGGTGAATACCTTCGAGGAAGACGTTTAACCTTAGCGGCACAGGAGTTAGCTAGTACAAACCGCAAAATAATTGATCTCGCCTACCAATATGGCTACGACACTCCCGAAGCTTTTTCAAAAGCATTTCGTAGACAACATGGAGTAAAACCAAGTGCAGTACGAAAGAACATTGGAAAGTTGAAATCTTATAACCGCCTAGTTATTCAGGTGAGTCTGAAAGGAGCAGAACCAATGAAGTACAAAATTGTTGAAAGAGAGCGTTTTCAAGTTGTAGGGGTCAAACGGGAATTTTCATTAGCATTAGTCAGCGATGATAACTTTAAGGGTATCCCTGAATTTTGGAATGATGTTAATGCCGATGGTACAACCGACAGACTATGTAAATTTAACAATGGAGAATTACAAGGTTTACTTGGTGTATGTGCTGATCATCAAGGAGATACACAAACGAAACAAATTGATTATTGGGTGGCTACAGAATATGACGGAAGGACACCCGAAGGATTCTTGAAATTTCACATACCCGCATCAAAATGGGGGGTATTTGAAGTTCACGGACCGATGCCAGATGCAATGCAACAAGCGTGGAATCAGATAGTGTCAGAATGGTTTCCATCAAATAAATACGAGCATGCCGGCACCCCTGAATTAGAGGTATATTCAGGCAAAGATCCTTTCAGTCCTGATATGTATTCTGAAATCTGGATCCCTTTAAAATAAGCGATAGCCACTCATTCAACAAAATAAGTCAATCAAAAGACATTGGTGACTTTGTCATACAATCGTGTTCAACTGTGAAGAACACTTAGTTTTTCAATGACAGCAGTGCAATTCGCTATTCAGCCCGGTTCGTTAAACGGAGCTGAATAGTTGTTTTTATTTTTTACTTGAGCTGATTTTGCAATATAGCAACCGTTAGTGAAGAATAACTAAATGTAGGTCAGTTTGAAAGAATTGAAACAAATAAACATAATAGAAATGCAATGCTAGATATTGGCGTCATGATCAGCCTTTCTTTTTTACTTCTAGATGCAAGGTTCCCTATTGTATTTAATGCTAGAAAAATCGTAAAAACCCATACTAATATATTGGTAGGTATAAAATTAAACTCAACTGAAATTACTTTAGCATGTTGCAGAAAGACGAAACCCATAAACAAAACAATCATTGCAGATATCGTACTGACAAAACGTAATGGTTTAGGTAATATTTTGTGGTATCCACCCATAGTTGCTTCACCTAAGGGGTATCCTAGTGAAACTAGAACCTGAAATATTGCTATACCTACACATATAACAGCAATAATCATTGCTGCTAAGTTAATATATATTTCCACCATTTAGAAACCTCCTTTTCTATTCCCAACTAGCTTCAGTTTTGAACCGCTTTTTTCTTATCACGCATCCGCTTGAATTCAATCCAAATGCCGAGAGCAATCGCTATCCAAAAAAATGGCTGGTGGATGCTGAGTGGGGTATCGGTTGAACCGCCAAACAACTGAAGTACAATAATTAACCCTGAAAAATAGAGTGTAATCGGCAATCCAGTAAGAAGATCCTTCTTGGTACGTTTAGGATCAAACGTTAAAATGGATGCAAGAACAAATAATCCAAACGCAATAAATAAAATGGTCATCGTTAAGAAGGGTAGAAAATCTGGAAAGAAAAAGCGAATAAAGACCAATGTAAGAGCAGCTAAGCTCAGAATCGAAGCAGTACTGTTCATGATTTGTTTCACCATATGACCTCCAGAAAAATTAGTTAGTAGACATAGTCAGCGCTTTGTATGATCGTATTCCTGTGATAGTTAGTGTGAGAATAAGTACAACAAAGAAACTAGTGATTATGAACGCTTCAGGGATAAACATACACAATAACATACTAAAACCACCTATCATTAACGGGTACGAGCATGGTCGCACAATTCGATTCCACGAGTGATTCGTTGCCTGAGAAAAGCGAGTAGAGGATGAATCGATTTCAATAAGGAAACGTGGAAGGGTATTTGCTGTTGTAATCAACACAATGCCAACACTAAACGGGACGAATACGAGCAAATTTACATTATTGCCCGAAGCGGCCATTAGCACGCCAGCATGTAAGCTTAATAGGATAATGGATAGAGCAACAAAGATGTTGTCGAATCCTTTTTGATAACGAGTGAAGTTATTCTGACCTTTGAAAACATAGGGAAGGAGGAACAAGTTACTGTTCACCAAAATCATGGTGAATGGAAGTACCCATAACAGGACCGTGCTTGGACCATACGTACTTTCTTTAAATGAAACACCAATGATAAAGAAATAAGTGCTAAGGGCAAAAGCAGCGATGGTCAATAAAACAATCAAACCTTTTTTCATCATGTATTACCCCTTTTCTTGATTAAATTGGATAAGCCATTTCATCACATCTTGAAATACAGTAGTGTTCAATGAATAGTAAACGTATTGTCCTTTTTTTTGTGTATAGACAAGTTCGGCATGTTTAAGAATGGATAAGTGTTGTGAAATACCAGGCTTACTCATTTCGAAATGATCGGCGATCTCTCCAACAGTTAACTCACCGTTTCTCAATAAATCTAACATTTTTCTTCTGTTTTCATCTGACAAAGCTTTAAATAATTCATTAACGGACAATCATCGTTCACCTCCAATGAAAGTAATTAAGTAATTACTTAACTACAGTATAATACTCAGTCAGTTATTGTCAATCATTACCTTTCGATAAAAACCCTCTCCATTTCGTTAGAGAGGTGTAATGATTATCGAACCTATAGTAGAAACCGAATAATTTTCAGAGGAGAGGGTGTACGTGAATCAAAGGAATATAAGGTTAAGAGAGCTTGCGAAAGAATACCTTAAAGAGATAAATGAACCTATTTGTTTCGCATCTGTAGGGGGATCAGTTGCAAGGGGAGAGGCTGATTCCCTTAGTGATATTGATCTTACCATTTATGTAAATCATCAAACAGACCAAGCTGAAAATGTTCGTTTTGCAGGTGAATATATACAGCTTGATCAACGTACGATCAATGAATTTCCAATGGAGAAACAAATTGCAACGGATCCATGGACTTATCGATTTTTAACAGAGGCGTACATTATTCAAGACCAAGGAGGGACATTTTCTAAGAGAAAAGATTGGGTAGATACGTTTTATACTTCAAGACAATGCAAAGAGAAGATGGTCAAGCAAGTGACGGAAGTTGTGGAGGATCGAATTGATTTTGCCTTTAACTGTCTTAATGAGGAAAAAGAATACTCTGCAACAAATGCCGCAATGGGAGCCTGGGCAGAAGCTGCATTTTTGTTTCAATTTTTAAGCTCTGGCTCTCTTTCAACAGGACGTCTCATGCCAACCATTCAAAAGATTGACCAACATTTCCATCGATTCGTTAACGTCGCACCATTTCCAAGTGAAATAGACGTAACGGAAATCTCCACGATAATCAATCGATTTAGACAAGAGCTAAAGCAAAAGGGGGCTTCTTTTGATTTTGGTCTTTCTTCAATCCAGGATGAATTAGCTGAAAGAAAATCAAAGCGCTTAATTGCAGCAGGTGAACAGTTGAATTTAATTTGGCAGACATACGGAGAAGCGCTGTGGCTTTACTTTGAAACATCAGATGGACTGTCACTCGAAGACTATTTTTCAACGTTAACGCTGGAGAGTCAGTTAGGCCTAGCGAGGATTGGCTTTTCCCCTTCTAACGAACAGGAGATACAAGAGTTAGGTAGATTAAGTGTTGAACTACTAGAAACCGCCAAGCATCTAGCTAAAGAAAGTAACTGAAACCGAACCGAATTCGCGTCATCAAGCTAATTCAGTTCGGTATTTATCACACGTTATACCACATGCAGCTATGCACACAGTTCACCCAAGGAGCTGTACCAGGTGTTAAACCGAGTAAATAACACCTGCTTCTGCAGGATTGGAATCTCGGATCGGTAGGGTTATACATCGGAAAAACCTGAGCATATAGTGGGATGTTTGACTGCAGGAGACCGGTTTCGGGATCTATTTGGTAATACGGATTTTGTTGATTCCACTGAACAGGATTCATTTGAGGTGGAGATGGCTGGTACGAGTTGAAAGGATGTTGAACCATTGGAAGACCTCCTTTCCATCATCATTAGTAGTATATGTGAACCGACTTTCAAAGTGTAGACGATAAATTAAAGGACACTCCCCATGGATGAAGCAGGGAATGTCCTTTTAAAATTAAGTTTAACTGTTTTTCCATTATATTACTATCGATCTTAGTTTCTTGCATCTTCTCTTTTCTTCAATTCTTTGGTTCCTCTACAGACATGTACAAACTTAAAAGTGGATTGTACATTAAGGTTAAGGTTTACTTGAATACGCGTACTATCAATAGTTCTTATGTTACACTTGAAAAGGACTTTAATAGTCTAAATATTTTGTATGATTAGGAGGAGATGAACAGAAATGTTTATGAACAAGATTTCATCAATTAACAAACTGTTTTTAACCACTCTATTACTCTTCGGTCTGTACGTGCCGATGGGAGCTGGGGCTTCAAGTGAAGTTCAAGAAAATAACGAGGAGCGGAATTTTGCTACAGGTATAAATCCTGCTATCACAACACTTGATGATGGTCGTATATTTGTTGCATATGAAAAAGATGATCAACTTTTCACACAAGTAGGAACGCCTACGAGTCATGAAGTTGAATGGACAGATCCTTTAACTTTTGAGCGTAAAGGTGATTGGCAGAACCCATCGTTAGAAGTTGCAGAAGGCATGGTCTATCTAACTCATACGGATAAAAATCCTTCTTCTCCTATCGTTTATTACAATGTAGGAGAAGTAGCAATAGACGGTTCCGTTGATTGGGTTGTAAAACTACATTGGGGTAACATCGTAGGAGAGGGTAAGAAATATCATCTTGTAAACCTTAAAAACAACCCTACAAAACATAATATGATTTCTATTGTATCTTCACATAAAGGGTATATTTACGGCTTGGAAGGTTGGACTACCTCAACATACTTCATGTACACGAATGGGATAAAAATGCAAAATGAAAGAGGTGTGAATCCAAGTATTACGTCAATAAACGGAAAATCAGTCCTACAAATTAACCAAGGATATGGAGATCAATTTCTTTACTATAAATTTGGAGAGATGACTACAGAAGAGGGGAGAATAGAATGGTCAACTCCTTTTATTTATGATCATGGTTTTGATCCCGTTGCTATTCAATTAGAAAACAATCATATTTTAGAGGCACATGGATTAACGGGTAATATAACTACTTACAGTTTAGGAACGATACAAGGGGATAACATCGATTTTTATAATAAGGATAATTTGTTAGCATTAGGATATAATCATGATCTTTCTTTGTTAAACGATGGAAGAGTCATCGATGTTTACGAGAATGGTGAAGGGCAATTATATTATCAACTAGGACGTTATGTAGACGGCAATATGGAATGGTTTTGATCAAATATTAGGAAAAATAACGAATAGAAAAAAAAAGCCTTTCGGTGTCCTTATGGATGCAGCAGGGCTTTTTTCGATTTGAAAACATCAAGAACAATCGGAAACTAACGAGGAAACCATGCCTATCCCCAGTATACCAACCCATGCAGAAGCATCCACTATAGTTTTTGGTTTACACCCTCTTGGTTTCTTCCAATTTCACATTAGAAGACGCCAAACCGGCGAGGGGAAGTTTTGGGGTCTTGCCCCTTTTTTAAAAGGGGCAAGACCTCATTGATGCATTTGGATTATCATTAACACAGGCTTTAAGATATGGAAAGATAGAGGAATATTTAATAGAATAAGTACGTGAACAAAGACTTTTTTATAGAGTAAAACTTTTGAAATATTGTTATAGATTAAGTTTTTTATAGGCTTGAAAAAAGTTCAGATAATGTCTTACACAAATAAATGAAAAACAGGGTAGATGGTGATGTAGATTTGAAATAAAGTCACGATGTTTATAAAAAAGGTGCGATGTTTTGAATAAAGTCGCGATGTTTATAAAGAAGATGCGACGTTTTTTCCTTTTGGAAATGGTTATAAAAAAGTCTGATCGTTTGTAAAAAAGTTAGATCAAAAATCCTGTGTTTATATGCAGGCTTTTTTCTTGTTCAGCAATCGGGCCATTTAATAGAATAAATGATTGTGTAAACTTGAATATTTTGAAATAATTAGCGTTGAATTAAAGGACAGCATTATGGAAAGAAGTTCATGCTGCTAAATATAAGTTAAATAAGTTGATAGATGGAGGTGAAATGAAATGGTGAGAAATAAAGTAGCACTCATTGGATCAGCTGTGATTTTATGTGTATGTATGTATTTATATTTTCCGTTTCCTGATAATGAAATGATAGATGCACGTTCTACCTTCATGTCATTTCCAATCAGTAATCAAGATGGATATAATATGCTTGGAATATTTGGATCAGTATTGTTTATAATCGCCATGATTTTACTCGTCAGGGGCATAAATAAATACCATTTTCGAACTATAGTAATCGCTTTATTCGGTTACACATTATTACCAGTGTTACTCATTACAATGTACCAGGAAACGTTAGCGGATGGTATTGCAGCCATTTCTTACGATGGAAAGGGCACCTGCCATTTTGAGCATGTGAGTGAAGACGTATTAAATGGGGAATGTAATCTCCTCTTACATAATCGAAGCAGTGAAATGGTGTCATTTGAGATAGAATTCTTGGATTCATTTTTCAGGGATGATGATATACGTATGGAGTCACTCATGAATGTAAATGGTCCCCATAGTATAACGATAGAAGCAAATCGCGAAAAGTCTATCCAGCTGAAGGAATTACTTAACTTATCAGATGTTCCCAATCATATTTTCGGAGGAACATCGATGAATATTCATATTAAATTAATTGATGGGGAAACTACTCGCGTTTTGTAATAGATCCTCTTCTTACAAATTTTGTTCAAGCTAAAATGTAATGAAGTCGCATGAATTTATTCAAGAAAAGGGAAGGATTGCGGAGTAGAGGAGGGATAAGTTAAGCATTATTCCATCTATCCTGTTTTTGGAATAACATAGGTAGAAAATGATCGATCTTTTTTATAAAAATCAATATTTAAACTGTCTTTTGTTGATTACAAATAAAGTTGTATCGATCACAAAAAAGATGTACCTTTTACAATAAAGTTATACTGGTTTTTATTTAAAAGTCTTGCAAAAGCTCTACGTCTTCAACGATTTGCTCATAAGGAACATCGATTGAAACTTCATATTGTTCAAGGATGCGATTGCCAATCATTAAATAAATAGAGCTGCTATGCATAAATTGACCGGAACCTTCCAGTTTGGCAGCAGGTGCGAGGAATCCATTGTTCGCAAATGATTCAATTTCTGTTTGTTTATAGCCAGAAATGAATTCCCAATTTGAAAAATCAGCACCAAATTGTTCACCAAAGGTTTGTAGAACTTCAGGTTTGTCGTTTTCAGGATCAATGGAGAATGACACAAGCTGATAATTCAAGTTTTTTGCGTTTAATTCATCTTGTAGTTGAGCCATGTTATATGTCATCGGTGAGCACACGGTATCACAGTTTGTGAAAATAAAAGAGGCGAGCCAAATATCTTCTTCAAAGTTTGCTGTATTAAATGGTTCTTCATCTTGATTCACAGCATTCAACGCACGTACTTCCCCATTTAACGAAAAATGTTTATCCAAATCAATGGAAGAAGAGCACCCTTGAAGGAGAAATAAAAGTAAGAGTGTAATCCCCTTTTTCATTCTTGAGCACTACTTAGAGATAAATCTTCTGTTACAACCAACTCACTGAATTCAGGTTTTTCTGTTAAGAATTTAAGATCATATGAAGAATCTGCGAATGCTTGAACAACTTCAGCATCCACATCTGTTGTGTACGTTACGCGTTCAAAAGCGTTTGCGACGATGGACTCATCCAGCCGTTGGTTTGTAATTTGTTCAATTGAATCATTCGCAATCGTTTGTGATTCTTCAGGATTGTCGTTGATAAATTGAACGCTTTTTTCATGAGCTGAGCTAATTTTTTTAATCAGATCATTATTTTCTTCTAATAATTTACCGGTTGTGACGAGCACCGTATTTGGCAGGGTTGTGCCGTAAGCAATTTCGTCGGTATCAATGATCACTTTTGCACCTTCTGCCACGAGAGTAGAAGCCCATGGCTCTGGAACGGCCGCCAAGTCAACCTGACCTGATTCAAACATGCCTTGGTATTGTGCTGGGTTACCAGTGACGTGCTTTAGTGTTCCACCGATTCGTGCAGAAGTAATGCCTAAGTCTTGTAAGAATGTTTCCATCTGAACATCATGTGTACAGCCAATTCCAGGTGTGATAAACGTTTTATTGTCAAATTCATCAACACTTTCAATCCCACTTTGTTCACTTGCTACAACAACGGTTCCACCAGACGAAGCACCGGAGATAATTTTTACATCCGCTCCATTGGCGTAGTTATTCATCACAGGTCCGGGTCCTACAAGACCAGCATCGATATCCCCCGTTTTTAACGCGATCATAAATGCACCACCGTCAGGAAATGTTTTATAGGTTACATTTATGTCGTCACCAAGTGCTTCTTCATAATAGTTTTTTTCTTTCGCGATCATAGCAGGAACGTGATCTATGTTTGGGAAATAGCCAATGACTACTTCTTCTTTGTCGCCAGCTGAGTCGGATGAGCAAGCAGATAAAACCAAGATGGTGCTTGCAGCAAGTATGAATAATAAAGAGTTTTTCCTTTTCAAAGCTTTAGCCTCCAGTCATTCTATTGTGTTTCAAGTCCCCATTTTTTTAGGACATTTTTTTCAACGCGTTGGAAAAGCAGTAGATCGACCATAATTCCAATGAGCATGATGATGAGCATAATCGCAATGACTCGGCTCATGTCTCCAAAATCTGATGCGAATTTTAGTGAATAACCAAGACCGGGGCCTGTGCTCAAGAGTTCACCAGCCATCAACGCCCGCCATGCAAAAGCCCAAGCAAGGCGTGTTCCTGTGACTGCATGAGGAATAGCAGCAGGAAATGTGACTTTCCAAAATAGCCGGAAACCATGGTAGTTCATCGTACGTGCTGCTTTGATAAAAAGAGGGGGGACATTTTTAATCCCCGTACGAATATTGATCGTCATGACCATCGTGGCACCAAGGACGACAATAAAGGTAACCGCCATTTCATTTAGTCCAAACCACATAATTGCCAGAGGAAGCCACACAATACTTGGTACCGCTTGTAAAGCAAGAATCAATGAACCAAGTGTTTCATCTGCTGTGTTGGATTTTGCTAAAAAAATTCCTATTAGTAGTCCTAAAATGAGTGCGATCGCTAGGCCGACGAATAATCGTCTGAAGCTTGCTACAAGATCGTATACTAATGTTTTATTGCTAAAGCCTTCATATAAAGAAACAAACACATCCGTGGGTGCAGGGAGGAGAGATGGAGACACATCAAATGCCATAACCGCTGCTTGCCAAACTGTAAACAGGAGGATATAAAAGATCAAGCGTTTAACGGCTGGCTGCATGAATTTTCTCCTTTTCTGACCTTATCAATCTCATTTTTTAATAAGGATTGTATTTTTTCTTCGTATATTACTAGGTCTTCTTTCGATTGGGACCGTGGTCGAGGAAAATCTAATTCTAGTATTTCTAAAATAGAACCAGGTTGTGTGCCCATTACCACAATTCGATCTGATAACTTCAATGATTCAGAGATACTATGTGTGACAAATAGTATGGTCTTTTTCGTTTCTAGAAACACATCCTCAAGTATTTCATGTAAACGGGAGCGTGTTTGTTCATCCAAAGCGCCAAACGGTTCATCCATTAACAGGAGAGCGGGGTCCATTGCTAAAGCTCGAGCGATTGCCACACGCTGTTGCATGCCTCCAGAAAGTTCGTGTGGAGAATGTTTCGTGTAGTTGCTTAATTGAACCATGCTTAAGTAATGATGTGCTTTTTGTCGTGCTTCTTCTTTGGGCATATCTAAAAGCAATGGAAACATCACGTTTTCTTCTACGGTAAGCCACGGAAAAAGTGCGGCTTGTTGAAAAACCATTCCGCGTTCTTTACCTGGACCCGTGATTTCTTTGTCTTCTAACAGGATCTTACCGTCTGTTGGAGGAACTAATCCAGCAACGATGGAGAGCAATGTGGACTTACCACACCCCGATGGACCTAGGATGGAAACGAATTCACCTTCTTTTACATCAAGCTGAATAGATGAAAGGACTTTTTCCGAAGTGCCTCGCCCTTCAAACACTTTATTTACGTTTTTGATGCTTAAAAACATGTCATCACCCACTTTTCTGTCTATTCCTATGTATTTAATCGGATTTGTATGATCATTATAGCTGAAGAAAAAGTAAAGTCAATATGCGTTTTTCTTTTTACCATGCAATGAGGTGTGTTGTGAATTGATCTAGTAGGGTTTTATAGGAATAAGTTTTGTATTAATCAATTGAAAAAGTATATTATGGTATGCCAATTGGGGGGAAGAAGTACGGAATTTCTATAAAGAAAAATAACCGGAATGGACAGCTGCCCATTCCAGGTTTATTTTCCAACACTATATTTTGTTGCATTTGCATTATGTATGAACCTACTCGTGAATTTCACGCAAAAATGTATGGATATGATCACCAGTCCACGCTTGAGTATGAACACTGATTAATTTCCAACCTTCTGCCCCTAATTGATTAAGCTCTTTGTCCCTCTGTTCTAGACGTTTTTTAGATCTAAACCGGGGTATATGATCAAAAGAGACTGTTTTATATTCGTATTTGGTCACTCGAATCCCTCCTGAATTTATTGCTTTAATTATATTAAAAAACTAAGCGCTTGGGGAGAAAATAAATGCCTTCCCAATATGTAGCGGATAAAATAATGAGCAACCTCTGACTTCTGATGGGTTGACCTTTATTTTTTATGCCACAATTTTCCTCCTGCTATGATCCAATCACAGTACGTTTAAAAAAACGTTACTTGTCTTTGGAATACAAAAGGAATATATAAGAATAGTAGATATAATGGCAAAAATACCAGCAAAAAAGTTAAAAAACTCATCATTATATTATTCATATTGGAACCAATAAAAATACTAACAACCATAATAATAAAGTAGATGAAAGCAAATCTTTTATAAGGAAGCAAAAAAATCCCCCCTCTATTTAGTTCAATCATACACGAATGAAGAGGAGTTACAAAAGTATTATTAACAAAAATTCAATTTTTTGCAAGTTAAACCACGATGCAAAATGGTCAAATGAACGACATGATCCTAAGTGTTTTCAATACCCTTTTTCGTAATCAACTAAATTAATCGCAGGCTTTTCGCCATCTACATAGTTTTGTAGATTTGGAATCAAGATATCTTCAATGACACGTTGATTGTAATATTCGGTTGCACCAGCTGTGTGAGGGGTGACGATGACATTTTCAAGTTCCCATAGCGGGTTGTTGTCATCAATCGGTTCTTTTTCAAATACATCCAGCCCTGCTCCGGCAATTTTCTCTTCTTGTAGTGCTTTAATAAGTACTTGTTCCTCCACAATTTCTCCTCTGCCGATGTTAATGAAAAAGGCAGAATCCTTCATGGCATCAAATTCTTTTTGACCAAATAATTTGTCTGTCTCTTTTGTCAGTGGCAGTGTAACAGCAACGTAATCACAACGAGGTAAAATCGTTGTCAGTTCACCAAGTGTGTGCATTTCATCAAAAAATTCTTCTTGCTGTCCGCTACGTCGAACACCGAGTACGTTCATCCCAAACGCTTTCGCAATTTTAGCGGTTTCTTTGCCGATGGCCCCCGTTCCGATTAGTCCAAGCGTTTTGCCGTGCAATTCTAAATTAAGATTGGCATGATGCCACGTTTTTGTTTGTTGTTGACGAACATACGCATGAATTTTTCTGGTGAGTCCAAGCATCAGGGCGAAAATGGTTTCTGAAATAGGATTGGCATGAACACCATTTGAACTCGTGAGTAGATAGTTTCTATTCTCAAATGTTTCGAGTGGAAGGTTATCAACCCCGGCGCTCCATGATTGTAACCATTTCAGCTTTGACTCACTAGTTAGCAAATCATTCAGTTCCTTTTTCCAACCAGCGATGATTTCTGCATCCTGAACATGATCTTTCCAAACGGACTGGTCTCTCCCAGCTATCACTTCCCATTCAGGTACAACATTATGTAGTTGATCTAGTAACAATGGGGCTAGATTTTGTGTAACAACGAGCTTTCTTTTCACCATAGGATCTCCTCCAACTTGTTGATAACTTTATTTTATCAGAAAATGCAGTTAAAACGGTTATGGATGATCGCTCATGGTGATAGAGGACTCATGAATATCTTGTATTATAAAATTAGTTGAGTTGTTCTTAAAAAACAAACGACATTTAATAAAATAGACTGAAAAATAATAATATTAGTAATATAGTGATAGTTTTTAGTAAATAATAAGAGGTTATGATATAATCTCATTATTGTTTAAATATTTTAATAGTACTAACAATTCAAAAAAGGGGGAATTACATTGAAAAAACTTCACCTAGTAGCTTTATTCACACTCATGGCTCTTCTTCTTGCTGCTTGTGGGACAGATGATGAAAGTAATGGTTCAGGAGAAGGAGAAGAAGAAGAAGGTACAACATTATACAAAGTCGGCATTGATACAACTTATCCACCGTTTGAGTACGAAGAAGACGGCGAATATGTAGGCATCGATATCGATGTGATTAGCGCAATTGCAGACAATCAAGGCTTCGAAATTGAATTTTCAGCAATGGATTTCAGTGGGATCATTCCTTCATTGCAAGCCGGTCAATTGGATATTGCGATGGGTGGAATGAGTATTACAGATGAACGTAAAGAAACGGTTGATTTTTCCGATCCATATTTTGATTCAGGTTTAACGTTAGTAGTAAATGAAGACAATTCAAGCATTACCACAATGGAAGATTTAGCTGGCAAAACAGTTGCAGTTAAAAATGGGACAACAGGTGCTCTTCACGCGGAAGAACACGCCGAGGAAATTGGATATGAGGTAAAACAGTTTAATGACAGCCCAGCGATGTTCCAGGAAGTAGCAAATGGAAATGCCGATGTCCTGATGGAAGATTATCCTGTCATTGCCTATGCAATTGCACAAAATGATCTTGGACTACAGATCGTGGGTGACCGTCTCAATGGTGACCAATATGGAATTGCTGTGTTAAAAGGTGAAAATAGTGACTTACTTGAGCAAATCAATGCTGGTCTTGCTGAGCTTAAAGACAGTGGCGAGTACGATGAAATCATGAGCAAATATTTAGCTGAATAAGCAGTTAAGATAAAGCGTGCCAAAAGCGCGCTTTATTTAATGAAGGGAGAAGATAGAAATGGGTGTAATGATAGACGCTCTTCCATATTTAATGGACGGTCTGAAGGTGACCATATACATATTTGTTATTGCAATCATATTTGGCTTTTTAATCGGATTAGTCATTGCTCTCATGCGTTTGGCTCCATTAAAAATATTAAACTGGATTGCGAGTGCGTTTATTAATGCGATCCGTGGAACACCATTTATTGTCCAACTGTTTTTCATTCATTTTGGTTTGAATCAACTCGCATGGATCTCATTCGAAAGTACGACGTCAGGTATTATCACAGTGGCGCTTAATGCAGGTGCATACCTTGCTGAGATTATAAGAGCAGGGATTCAGTCCATTGATAAAGGTCAAAACGAAGCAGCTAGATCCCTTGGTTTGACGGGTGTTCAAAATATGCGTCATATCATTCTTCCTCAAGCGTTCCGTCGGATGCTTCCTGCTTTTACAAACCAAGCGATTATTAGTTTGAAAGATACTTCTTTGCTTTCCATCATTGGAATCGCTGATTTAACACAAAGAGGGCAAGTCCAAACAGCTGCAACATACAAAGCATTCGAAATTTGGTTTGCAGTGGGAGTTATTTATTTTATCGTCATCTATTTACTTACGCTACTAGGTAATTTCCTTGAAAGGAGATTTGAACTTCGATGAGCATAATACAGGTGAAAAACTTAAAAAAATCATTTGGTAGTCTGGAAGTATTAAAAGATATTAATGTAGAGATTCAAGAAAAAGAAGTATTGTGTGTGATAGGTCCTTCGGGTTCAGGAAAAAGCACGTTCCTTCGTTGTTTAAATCGATTGGAGGATATTACAGATGGTCACGTCATCGTTAACGGTCATGATATTACGAATCGTAAGACGAACATAAACAAAGTGAGACAAGAGGTTGGCATGGTATTTCAACAATTTAACTTGTTTCCGCATAAATCAGTTCTAGAGAATATCTTGCTTGCTCCAATGAAAGTGAGATTAAAATCAAAGGAAGAAGCAAGGGAAATAGCACTCTCTCTTCTTGAAAAAGTCGGTTTAAAAGAAAAAGCAAATGGTTATCCAGGCGAATTGTCAGGCGGACAAAAACAACGTGTAGCGATTGCTCGTGCACTTGCGATGGACCCTAAAATTATGCTTTTTGATGAACCGACATCAGCACTGGACCCAGAGATGGTGGGGGATGTACTTGAAGTAATGAAGCAACTTGCCGTCGAAGGGATGACGATGGTTGTTGTCACACACGAAATGGGCTTCGCTCGTGAAGTTGGTGACCGCGTTCTTTTCATGGACGGAGGTTATATTGTCGAAGAAAACGAACCAAACGCTTTATTTAGAACACCTCAACACGAACGTACACAAGCATTTTTAAGTACAGTATTATAAGAAAAGTCGAGGGATGCTCCTCGACTTTTTGATTGTCTTAGAAACTTTTGTTTAAAAGAAGAAACCAATCAACTGTTGAAGACAAAGAGAGTCGACTGATGTTTTGAGTCTTATGATTGTCGCAGCTAAACGCCCGCTTCCACTTTCATTCTGTTAAACTAATTATTATATACAAAGAGAATTTAATAGTCGAAAAGGAGAGTGGATTCGTATGCATATATTTCAAGGAGAAGTAGTCCATCAACCAACTCAACGTGTCACTCATGTTACTGCCAGAAAGTTAGTGGGGGACGACTACTTCATCATAAGTAAACTTCAGCAAGAACTCGTAAATGATCTGTCAGATAAAGAGACATTCCAACCGCTTACTGAAGACGAACTCAAGTATATATTAGAAGGAAGCGGCTTGATCATTGGTGTTTTTTCAGAGAATGAGCTTATCGCATGTAGATCACTCCTATATCCAGGAGAAAATTATGATAATTTGGGTCGAGACTTAGATCTTTCTTATGAGGAACAAATGAAAGTAGTCCATCAAGAACTTTCCCTTGTGCATAAGAATTATCGTGGAAATGGGTTACAACAAACGCTTGCAAAGGTAATTATGCAGGAGTTAAAGGGTTCATCAACGTATTTTACCCATTTGTGTTGCACGGTCTCGCCAATGAACATCCCGAGTTTGAAAGACAAATTTAATCAACAAATGGTCATTATGGATGTAAAGGAAAAGTATGAAGGATACCTGCGATATATTTTTTATAAGCATCTTAATCATGACATGACAGTTGATTTAAACACTTATGTTTACATTTCAATTGATAAACCAAACCGACAAAAAGATTTTTTAGCAAGTGGTTATGTTGGGGTGGGTTTAAATCAAACGGATGAAGGTACGTGGGTTGTGTTTGGGAAATTAATAGAATAAAAAAACGTAGATCATTTCAGGCAATCTCTAAATTATAGCTATACTATTACTCTAAAAAAGATGTCTTGATCGGTATGGAAAAAGGAAAGTAAACGATCTCAATGTGCACGTACCTAAAAATGTTGTGATACAATAAATTGAAAAGTGAGATTTTTCATTATAGTTAGGGGTTGATATTATGGGAGAATTTGCACTTCTAGCACTTGGAATTGCAGCAGCTGGTTACTTCATTGGTGAGGGGCTTAAAAATTTCAAAAATCCTGATTCAGTATCAAAACTAAAAGAATGGGCTATTTTTGAGGATCATACGCTAATTCCAGAGAAGAATGTCCATAATCATCTGGGTATCTCAAAAGAAGATACCACCATGCTTATCGAAGAACATCCAGATATTCCGCATGTAGTTATAAATAATAACACTTACTATACAGAAGAAGGATTGAAAGAATGGCTTAAGAAAATCGGGAAATAAAAAGAGATTTAAATTGTATTTCCTTATATTCACCATATGGGAAAGAGGCAAAAAGGAGGCAATTGTGTCCCTGTTTAGCAAATGAAGAGCAAGTATTAAATGGTACCGGTTATCCAGCAGGTGGTGTTCCATCATTTGGGTTTGATGCTGTCTTCTTAATTGATCCAAAAGTAATAGAATTAGAGTATGTCTATACAGGTGGTGGCTCTCCAAATTCATTAGTGAAAGTTAATGTAAAAGAGTTGCTAGAAATCAATAATGGGATAGTTGTACGTGTAAGAAAGTGAGGTTTGTACGTCACTTTACGCGGGTGCGATACGTTTATCGAAGTGTGTACGTTACTTATCCGCGGATGCGACACGTTTATCGAAGGTTGTACGTCACTTATCCGCGGATCGTGTCAAATGTCCTATCGTTGGTTAATTAACAGCAGAGATCTTTTTTTCTTTCTGTTCATTGACAAATTGGGAAGAACGTAGACCATACAACGTTATACAAAATAGCGTTAAACTTGATGAGAAAACGACCCACTCGGCTGGTAATAGATCAAATATGAAACCATATAGAATCATACCTATTGGTGCAATTGCAGAGGCAATTGTTTCGATGAGTGCAAAAACCCTTCCTCTCAATTTTTCAGGTGTATTCTTCTGTAATGAGACCATTAATGGAGTATTAATGAACACAAGAGTAGATCCAATTAAAAGTGCAACTCCCATGTAGTAAAACAATAGACCTAACCCTTCAAAACTAATAAGGAGTGGTATCGCGATTGAAGCTATAAAAGCAGACAAAAGAAGCAATCCGTTTCTCATCGTATTAATAGGATTTTGAAATTCTTTCCTAACTGATAATAAGATAGACATTACTAACATTCCAACTGCTAAAGCCCCTTCAATTAAACCAAATTGTTGAACACTTACCTCTAATTCTTGAACCACGATGAAAGGAAGTCCAATAAACAGTGACGCAGCGAAGAAATTCACCCAGAAAGCAGTCGTAACTACAACAAATAGCAATCTAGTTTGGTACACATATTTATAACCTTCTTTAATACTAATCCAAAGAGTGGCATCTTTACTTTTCTTTGTTTCATTCTCTTCTTCATCATTCATATAAAGGTTAAAGTTTATACGCATCTCAAGTGTTGTTGTAATTGCATAACTAATAACATAAATAAGTAAGAAAATTTCAATCGACAATACGCCAAACATTAATCCACCTAGAACAGGTCCTAAAATAGAAGCTGAGGAAGTAGCTGATTGATTAAAAGCAATGATTTTCTGAATACGTGTTGAATCGATAATATTTGGAATAGAAGAGGTTAAACCGATATTGGAGAAAGTTGAACATATTGCTAATAAAGCAGCAGTTACGTAAATTAATGGAAGGTATAATTCATACATTATTGTTGTAATCAAAACGGTCGACATAATTAATGTAGCTGACAATTGAGCTGTTACAACAATTAATTTTCTAGGGAATTTATCTGCAAGATGACCTGCAATAGGAGCAAATAAAATTCTTGGTACTGACCCACACACGAGTGTGATTGCGAAACCGGTAGCGGACCCTGTAAGCATTAAAACATATAAACCAATTCCAAACGTATAGACACTAGACCCGATCGCTGAAATAAACTTACTAGTGGTAAATTTCCATAGATTTAAGGTTGCCTGTTTATATTGATCAGTATTTGTCATATAAGCCACTCCTTTAAATTATTTAATTTTACTTTTTAGGATTTTCTTCAATTGAGATTTTGCTTTGAAAACGCCTAAAATTTTAATTGATTCTATTGTTTTAATTGCCAACTCCTCGTCAATATCATCTTCTAAAATAAGCATCCCTAATAATTTAATGTCCATTTTTTCATTTGCCTTTAATAACTTTTCAAGATCCTTTTTACTATATTTTAGGACGCCAAGTAGTATTGCTTTATTTACTACAATTTCGTCTACTATGCCCGCATGAGAAGTCAATTGATTTCGAATAGCTGATTTTATAAGATCAGTCCTATTTGAATAAAAACCTTGCTCTACCAATAAATCAATTTTTCCTAAATCAACTACATTCATATTAACCGTTATTTTTTCTGTGTCTGCCATTTCAAAATTCCTCCAATCAAAGATTATAATTACATTTTAACACAAAAACCATCCGTATGGATGGTAAAAGTATATTTTTTGGATGTTCTAAGGGGAGGAGCGTAGGATGAGCTCAAGTTAGATGGTTGGAACGCTTCTTCAATTAAGGGAATGGGTTCACCTAACTGATGGAGATCGAGTTGCAGTCTTTTCAACGGAGTGGATATATTTATTAAAAGATGCAGGCGCAACGTTTGATCTTATTAAGGGTTCGGAAGGAAGAACCGCTGTCACGTATACTGTAGAGGAAAGTTTCTATGCAGCAGCGCAACAAAGTTATGAATATAATTTTCAAGAATCCATAATAGTAGAGCAGGGCGAAATCGAAGGTCTAGCAGATTCCATTTTATATTTACCTGTGAACCCTTGGCAACGACTGGAAACGGAACAATCTATTTTTCTGTAGATCACGGCGAGACATGGACAGAAGAGAAACATAATAGAAAAAAGCGGCCACCCGTTATGAGTGGCCGCTACTATTTTACCTAAAAAAATGAAATTAATGTTCCGCCAATGGCTCCAGTTAAAACGATCATCCAAGGCGGCAGTTTCCAAAAGACCAGCATACTGAACAAGATCGCAGCGAATGCAAAATCAATGGATGCCATAATCGAGCTTGTCCAAATCGGGAAATAAAATGCGGAGATTAGAATACCTACAACCGCTGCATTTACGCCCATAAGAGCTCCTTTGATTTTCGGATTTTGACGTAGCTGATTCCAAAATGGCAGTGTTCCTAGAATAAGAAGAAAAGCGGGTAGGAAAATCGCAAATGTGGCGAATAATCCACCTAGCCAGCCATTCATCACAGCGCCAAGATAAGCGGCAAAGGTAAACAATGGACCAGGTACAGCTTGTGCAACTCCGTATCCAGCAAGGAAGGCTTCTGAACTAACCCAACCAGTTGGCACAAATTCTCTCTCAAGTAGTGGTAAAACAACATGTCCGCCACCAAAAACAAGGGAACCAGAGCGATAAAAACTATCAAACATCGCCATCCAATGCGACGAAGTAACTTCTCTTAAAATAGGAAGTGCAATGAGCAAACCGAAAAAAAGTGCTATACAGACAGCGCCAAATCGTCTAGAAATAGGAAATGAAAAACTTTTTTCTTCGTCAGATCGTTGTTGTTTAAATAGCAGAAAACCGGCGAAAGCTGCGAGTAATATCACGCCCACTTGTGAAAACGTGGTTTGCCAAAGTAAAGTGGCTGTTAGTGCAAATAAAGCAATGGCTTTTCGTTGAAGATCTGGTGTCAGCTTTTGAGCCATACCAAGAATGGCATGTGCAACAACGGCTACAGCCACAATCTTTAGCCCATGTATCCAGCCAGCATCCGACACATCGAAGTTTTGAACAACTAGAGCAAATAGGATTAGTGCGATCACAGAGGGTAATGTGAATCCTAAAAACGATATAATTCCTCCAAGCGTCCCAGCCCGAATAACTCCGATACCAATTCCTATCTGGCTACTTGCAGGACCGGGTAAGAACTGACAAAGGGCCACAAGATCTGCATAGCTTTTTTCGTCCATCCATTTTTTTCTGCGCACATATTCTTCATGAAAATATGCTAAATGCGCAACGGGTCCACCGAAAGAAGTAAATCCAAGCCTTGTGGAGACTAGTAAAATTTCGAGTAATGATTTAAGTGTAACTTTCTGGTTCATATGTATCCCCTTTCGTTCATTTTCTAAAACAATTCACAAAGTGCATTCCTATTTGTGCAAAATAGGTACAGCATTTTTTAGATATAGCGTTTCGACATTAGAAGACATAGTTGCAGTTTAACAAAATCGAACGGCCAGATGGGTATTTTAATAAAAATTTTACAAACTTACGCAAAAAACCATCCCATGCATATACATGCAGGATGGTTTGTATGTAGCGGGTTGTTCCCGCTAATGAGTGATTAATGAGCTGACTGTGCCAAACGTACAAGTAAGTGTGCCAATTGGTGGCGTTGATCTTTGTCACCAAGCTTCCAAAGCTCTTGCAATAATTTTTCTTCACGGTTTCGTGGTTCTTCATTATTCGCTAAATAACCGGCGACTTTCTCAGCAGCTTTTGTAAGTCCTTCTTCACCTAACCCAAGCCTTTCACCCTTAGCAACTTGGTCACCTAGATAGGATTTGAAGTGATCAAAATTCCCTAGGATTTCTTCTTTTTTCTCAGGATCAGCATGAAGAGCTTGTTCAACTTTGTTTTCAACATTATCCATATTATCCATTGTAAAACCTCCTGACTTGTATTCGTTACACGTATAGATTCCCCAAAATTTGAGAAAAAACACTATAGGATGAAAATTAATATGTTCCTCTTGATGACAGGTATTAAAGAAACATTCACGTTCGCTTGTGTTGTAGCATTCCCATGGATATCAATTATTACAGAAATTTTTTAAAAATTAACCCATCTTTTTTCAGTTATCTGTTACCCTAATTTATAATCATTAAATAGGGAGTGGTAGCGATGGAGATTAGACGAGTGCAAGTGGAAGATGCAAAACAATATCGTGCATTTAGACTAGAGGCGTTAAAAAATGCTTCCCAAGCATTCGGGGCAAGTTATGAAGAAGAGATGAATGACTCAATCGATAAACACAAAAGTCGGTTCAGCTCAGAAGATTCTTTTACATTTGGAGCATTTAATCAGGAGAAGTTGATAGGTGTTGTGACTTTGGTACCTAATAAGCTAATAAAAATCCAGCATAAAGCGAATATTCTAGCCATGTATGTGACACCAAGTCAGCGTGGAGAGGGTGTAGGGGCACAGTTGATGGAAAAGGCAATCGAACAAGCGAAGAGGCTACCTTCCATTGAACAAGTCCTACTAACTGTCGTCGAATCAAATCTTCCTGCAAAAAAACTCTATTCATCATTGGGTTTTGTTCCTTTTGGTTTAGAAAAAAATGCGATGAAGGTGAACGGAGAATATGTCGATGAGGAGTATATGGTGCTTTTTTTAGGTGAATGATTTAACTCAAGAATCTAATTCCGATGAAGTTAGCTGAGTCGGAGCAAACTTCGATAAATAGCTGGTAAGCTTCGATATTCTTACTCAAAACTTCGATAAATAGCTGGTAAGCTTCGATTTTCCTATTCAAAGCTTCGATAAATAGATACAAACTTCTATATTCCTACCAAAGACTGCGAAAAAGCAGTCTGGGTGTAAGAAACTACGCCAATATCTTGTATCAAACCTCAATTATTGCTATGTTTACCCTATATACTTTTTTTCGTTAGTCGAAAGATACCAAGTGCAAGACGATAAAACTGAATCTTTCGTGAAATGGTTTAATATGGATACTGTTTGGGTGAGCAAAGCGAGCTGACAGATCGATTACAATCTGTCAGTAAGTGGTTCATTTTGTCGTTTAAAATCACCGTTTTTTCCGCCGGATTTTTCTTTTAAAAATGTGGGGCCGATGACCATTCCTTTATCGACTGCTTTGCACATATCATAAATGGTTAATGCACAGACTGAGGCTGCTGTTAAAGCTTCCATCTCAACGCCTGTACTGCCTTTCGTTTTCACCGTTGCATGAATGGACAGTTTGAATTCTTGTTCAAGCCTTTTCCAATCGAATGTAAGGTCGATACCACTGATGGGGATGGGGTGGCACATGGGGATGATCGCTGACGTTTGTTTGGCAGCCATAATACCAGCGACTTGGGCAACGGCTAGAACGTCTCCTTTTTTCATTGTTTGTTGAGTGATACTCGTATAAATTTCTTCATTTACTAAAATACTAGATTGTGCAGTAGCTGAGCGGTGGGTCTCTTCTTTTCGCGTAATATCCACCATTTTGGCTCGTCCTTGATCGTTAAAGTGAGTAAAATTTGCCATCATAAGCACCTCTTTTAAAATCATAAAGCAATTGAAGCTATTGTACCATTGATGACACGATCCAACGAATTTATTAAGAAAGTAGCTGACTCAGCATGGTTGAAAGAAGAAAGCCAATTC
The DNA here is from genome assembly GCF_040801915.1 of Jeotgalibacillus marinus. Taxonomy (NCBI): domain Bacteria; kingdom Bacillati; phylum Bacillota; class Bacilli; order Caryophanales; family Caryophanaceae; genus Jeotgalibacillus; species Jeotgalibacillus marinus. The sequence goes on from NZ_JBFMIA010000010.1 coordinate 99,524, forward strand.
CTGTGAGTGAAGCAGTGAGCCGAGTGGTGGGGCTCGCTAAAACGGGATTGACTGAACGAACACATATAAATGAAGCACATGGGCGGACGCTTGGTGAGGACATTGTTGCCGTTCACCCAGTTCCTCCTTTTGACCGTTCTCCTTATGATGGTTTTGCCATACGTGCCGCTGATTCGAGTGAGGCCAGTCGTGACAATCCACAAACCTTTACTGTCATTGAAACGATTGGTGCAGGTTATGTTGCTTCAAAGGAAGTAAGAGAATTTGAAGCTGTGCGCATTATGACAGGTGCCAAGATCCCTGATCAATGTGATGCAGTCGTGATGTTGGAACTCGTGTCTGAAACAGTTGAACATGGTGTTGAACAAATGACGATTAAGCGACCTTTCAAGTCTGGAGACAATATCTCATTTAAAGGAGAAGAAACGTCAGAAGGCACCGTACTTATTCGCAAAGGGAAAAAAATCAATCCAGGCGTGATCGCTGTGTTAGCGACGTTTGGCTATGAAACGGTTGAGGTGGTCAGGCAGCCAATCATCGGCGTCTTCGCAACAGGGTCTGAGTTGTTGGATGTCAGTGAGGAGTTGCAACCAGGCAAAATTCGCAACAGCAATGCGCACATGGTGGCAGCACAAGTTGAACGAGCCGGAGCACAGGTCAAGATGTTTGGAAAGCTAACGGATGATCTTGAAAGCTGTTATCAAGCCATAAAGGAAGCGTTGAAAGACATTGATATGTTGATTACAACAGGCGGCGTTTCAGTAGGAGATTTTGATTATTTACCAGCCGTTTATGAAAAACTTGGTGCAGAAGTATTGTTTAATAAAATTGCCATGCGTCCTGGTAGTGTGACAACGGTTGCTCATTTAGATGGAACGTTTTTGTTCGGATTATCGGGTAATCCATCGGCTTGTTATGTAGGGTTTGAACTTTTCGTTCGACCAGTTGTTAATATTCAGCTATTTGTTGATAAGCCACATTTACTCCCTGTTCAAGCGAGATTGACGGAAGATTTTTTAAAGCCTAATCCATTTACTCGTTTTGTCAGGAGTAAGCTGACGTTTGATGGTGGATCGTTACTTGTTACGCCAAGCGGTTTTAATAAATCGGGTGCTGTAACATCGCTTGCTGCAACGGATTGTATGATCGTGCTACCTGGGGGAACGCGAGGCTTTCAACAAGGAGACGTAGTGAAGGTATTATTGCTAGAGTCAACTGAAGGAAGTGAATGGCCTTGGGGGTGAAGCCACCCATTTTACAAGTTGTTGGGTTTCAAAATAGCGGAAAAACGACGGTTGTTTCAACGATGATTCAGTGTGCTAGCGAACATGGATTCAGACTAGGATCGATCAAGCATCATGGTCATGGAGGGACGCCAGATCGATCACATGATGAAAAAGATAGTGATCGACATCTTCGTGCAGGTGCCGTGATGAGCGCGGTGGAAGGTGGAGGCGCTCTCCAATTAACAGCAAACAAGCAAAGTTGGCAACTTGATGAGATTTTGCCTTTTTATCAAGCGATGAATCTTGATGGCATTTTGGTAGAAGGCTATAAAAAAGCATCTTATCCAAAAATCGTCATGCTACGAGAAAAAGAAGACTTGTCGCTGCTTGACGATCTTTGTGGAATCGTTGCCGTGATTCACGATTCATCAATTAAAAAAAGTGACCTCCCTATTCGATCCTTTTTATTTGAAGAGAAAGAGCTTTATTGTTTATGGTATATTGATTTTTTGAGGGAGCGATAGGAATGTTTGTGATTACAAAAGAGCCCATTTCCATTGAGGAAGTGACAAAAAAGGTTGTCCGACGGAATGCAGGTGCCGTGGTTAATTTTATCGGAACGGTTCGTGAATTGACGAAAGGTAGACGAACGCTAGCTTTGCATTATGAGGCCTACCCTGCGATGGCACAAAAGCAGTTAAAGAGAATTGGTGATGAAATCCAAGAACGTTGGCCAGAGGCTGTCGTAGCTATCACACACCGGACTGGCAGTCTTGATATTTCAGACATAGCCGTCGTTATTGCTGTATCGACACCACATCGCAAAGATGCTTACCGAGCAAACGAATACGCTATTGAACGGATCAAGCAAATCGTACCGATATGGAAAAAAGAGAAGTGGGAAGATGGAGAAGAGTGGATTGGTGATCAGCTCGAAAAAACTACTTATCCAAAAGGACAACCTGAGGAGGTGGAAGCGCCATGATCAACGTACAATGCTTTGCTCATTTACGCGAAAGGTTGGGGCAAAATGAGATTACTGTCGATCACAACCGTATTAGTGTAAAGAACTTGCTTGAAGAACTAGCGGAAACGTATTCGCTTCAAACGGATTCGTTCATGGTAGCTGTGAACGAAGAGTATGCAGATCATGACGACATCGTTAAAGCTGGCGATACAGTTGCACTTATTCCTCCTGTTAGTGGCGGGTAAGGCGATTATGCAAAAAGAAAATCATCTTATTGGTGTGATCCTTGCTGGCGGGGGGTCAACAAGATTTGGAACACCTAAAGCATTTGCAAACTATAAAAATAAGCCGTTTTACCAACATGCGATAGACGCACTCGCTTCACATGTCGATCACATTGTGATTGTCAGTCATCCATCGATTCGAGCGTGTTTTGAAGTGAAAGATGACGTTGATGTGATTGAAGACATCGAACCATTTATCGGCAAAGGTCCTTTGTCGGGATTGTATACAGTGATGAAGCAATTTCAAGCTTCTTGGTATATCGTTTTACCATGTGACATGCCACAGTTTAATACGATCGCTGCTGGGAAGCTCGTGTCTGAGATGGATGATCATTATGAGGCGATTGTTCCACAAGTAGCCGGTAGAATGAATCCGCTTTCAGCTCTTTATCAGAGTCATTCTTTCATTCATTTAAAACAACAATTAGCAACTGGGAATTATCGAATGATTGATTTTATCGATCGATTGTCTACATCTATCTTAACTGAACAGCAGCTAGAGTTAGATGAACATTATTTTCAAAATGTGAATGATCGGGATGCTTATGAGCGCTTACGTGAATAACTAGGGATCATTACAAATGAAGTTAGAAAGGAGGCAGAAGACAATGGAACCCATAAAAGATCATTTATCAAGACCTTTACGAGACATTCGAATCTCCGTAACGGATCAGTGTAATTTCCGCTGCTCTTACTGCATGCCAGCAGAAATATTTGGTCCGGATTTCGCGTTTCTACCAAAAGAAGAATATTTAACTTTTGATGAAATTTATGAACTCGTTTTAGCAATGGGTGATTTAGGTGTTGAAAAAGTTCGCTTAACGGGTGGAGAACCTCTGTTAAGAAAAAATTTACACGAACTTATCGCGAAGTTAAATAAGATTGAATCGATCAAAGACATTGCCTTAACAACGAACGCCATGCTGCTTCCGAAATATGCGATGAAGCTAAAAGAAGCGGGGCTTAAACGCGTTAATGTAAGTATGGATGCGATTGAAGAAGAAGTTTTCAAAAAGATGAATGGTCGATCCGTCAGCACGAAGCCGGTGTTAAAAGGGATTGCAGCCGCAAGAGAAGCGGGTCTTGAAGTGAAAATAAATATGGTCGTGCAAAAAGGGGTCAATGATGATCAAATCGTCCCGATGGCTTCTTATTTTAAAGATAAAGGAATTACGCTACGTTTTATTGAGTTTATGGATGTTGGTAGTACGAACGGATGGAAGCTCTCATCAGTTGTTACAAAAAAAGAAATTGTTGACATACTTGACAAACATTTTCCAGTAGAACCGCTCAATGAAGCTTATTTTGGGGAAGTGGCGAGTCGTTACAGATATGCCGGGACGAACATAGAGGTTGGGGTTATCTCATCTGTATCTGATTCGTTTTGTTCGTCTTGTACAAGAGCAAGGATATCAGCTGATGGCAAGTTATATACTTGTTTATTTGCAACAGAAGGATATGACTTAAAACCCCTTATGCGCAACGCTCTTTCGATGGATGAAGTAAGCAACGCCATTTCAGCGCTATGGAATAAAAGAAGAGACCGTTATTCGGATGAAAGAACCGAAGAAACGGCAAAAAATCGTCCGAAAATCGAGATGTCATATATCGGTGGGTAAGAGGCAGTTTATATTTAAGGGGGTATGTGAATGCTTGAAGATCATCGTAAAAAGTCACCCAAAAAAATCGTATGCAAAGTGATAACGGTCAGTGATACGAGAACCGATGAAACGGACAAAAGTGGGAAGAAGATTAAAGAACTCCTAACACAACAAGGGCATGAATGCGAATTCTATGAAATTGTGCCGGATGAACGTTTATTGATCAAAAGAGCTGTTAAAAATGGTTTACATGACCCTAATATTGACGCGGTGATCGTTAACGGTGGAACCGGGATCTCAAAACGAGATGTCACGATTGAAGTCATTCAGTCGTTACTTGAAAAAGAGTTGGTCGGATTTGGAGAGATTTTTCGTTTTTTAAGCTACAAAGAGGATATTGGGTCAGCGGCCATTTTATCTCGTGCCACTGCCGGCACTTCTTTGGAAACCGTTGTCTTTGCCATTCCGGGATCAACGGGTGCGGTCAAACTAGCGATGGAAAGACTCATTCTCCCGGAGATTGGTCACATTGTTATGGAGCTTCGTAAGTAAATAAATGGATGAGTTAAATTTAATCAATTGTACCATTTTTGGTAAAAAATATATATCAACAAGAAGAAATTTTCCAGAATGTTTTACAAAAGTGAGGAGAGATAGAATGCAGGTTCGTATCAATGGTCAAAATATGGAGGTTTTGGATTCCCAATCAGTATTAGACGTACTTAGAACTCACTCGATCGAAGTGCCAGATGTTTGTTACCATCCAAGTCTAGGGGCAATTGAAACATGTGATACGTGTATCGTCCAAGTGAACGGAGAATATGTGCGTTCATGCTCGACGAAACTACAAGCTGGAGATGTTGTTGATACCGTGGCTCCAGGGGTTAAAGAAGCTCAAGTCATCGGAATGGATCGCATTTTAAAAAATCATGAACTGTATTGTACGGTTTGTGACTTTAATAATGGTGGTTGTGAAATACATAATACCGTAAAAGAAATGAAAGTTAACCACCAAAGCATGCCATTTGAACACAAGCCTTACGAGATCGATGATTCGAATCCGTTTTATCGGTATGATCCTGACCAGTGTATCCTCTGTGGACGTTGTGTTGAAGCGTGTCAAGATGTTCAAGTAAACGAAACGTTGACAATAGATTGGACACTCCAAAAGCCTCGTGTCATTTGGGACAAGAACTCGAAAATCAATGAGTCTTCTTGTGTATCATGTGGTCACTGTTCAACAGTTTGTCCGTGTAATGCCATGATGGAAAAAGGCATGGAAGGAGAAGCAGGATTTCTCACTGGAATTGCCAAACAAACGCTGCGCCCAATGATTGAAATGACAAAAAGCGTAGAAACGGGCTATGGATCAATTCTTGCCATTTCTGATATGGAATCTGCCATGCGAGATGAACGTATTAAGAAAACGAAAACCGTTTGTACGTATTGCGGTGTAGGTTGTAGCTTCGACGTTTGGACGAAAGATCGTAAAATTCTTAAAGTTGAGCCACAAGTTGAATCGCCTGCCAATGGGATTTCCACGTGTGTAAAAGGCAAGTTCGGTTGGGATTTTGTAAATAGTGAAGAACGCATTACAAAGCCGCTTATTCGTGAAGGTGATGCTTTCCGGGAAGCCGAGTGGGAAGAAGCGCTTGAGTTGATTACCTCAAAATTCTCCCATGCAAAAGAGACATACGGTCCAGATTCAATGTCATTTATCAGTTCGTCTAAGTGTACAAACGAAGAATCTTATTTGATGCAAAAGCTCGCTCGTGGTGTCATTGGAACGAATAACATAGACAACTGTTCTCGCTATTGTCAAACGCCTGCAACGGTGGGTCTATTCAGAACGGTCGGATATGGAGGAGATTCTGGTTCCATTACGGATATTGAAATGGCTGAGCTCGTTTTAATTGTTGGCTCAAACACGTCTGAATCGCATCCTGTTATAGCGACACGTGTGAAACGATCGCACAAATTAAATGGGCAAAAGCTGATCGTATCAGATATTAGAAAGAATGAGATGGGTGAGAGAGCAGACCTCTTTATTCAACCAAATCCAGGTACAGATATCGTTTGGCTTCAAGCCATCACAAAATACATCGTTGATAAGGGATGGGCGGATAAAACCTTCCTTGAAAATCGGGTAAATGGCTTGCAAGAATATGTAGCGAGTCTTAAAAATTACACGATGGATTACGCAGCAAAAATTACTGGTATTGACAAAAAAGTATTGATTTCAATGGCAAACACCATTCATGAAGCAAAGACAACATCGGTCCTGTGGGCAATGGGCGTCACGCAACATTTAGGTGGCAGTGATACAAGTACAGCGATTTCAAATCTTTTGCTGATTACAGGTAACTATAGTAAACCTGGAGCGGGGAGTTATCCACTGCGCGGTCATAACAACGTACAAGGGGCGAGTGATTTTGGTAGCATGCCAGATCGATTCCCAGGCTATGAGCCTGTAGCAGATGATGACGTCCGTGCGAAGTATGAAAAAGCGTGGGGCGGAGAGATCCCAGCTGAACCAGGCTTAAATAATCATGAAATGGTTGCAGCTATTCATGATGGCAATCTTAAAATGATGTATTTAAAAGGGGAAGACATGGGGCTGGTTGATTCGAACTTAAACTATGTTCATCAAGCTTTTGAAAAACTTGATTTCTTCGTTGTTCAAGATCTCTTCCTTTCCAAAACAGCCGAGTTTGCAGATGTTGTATTACCTGCAAGTCCGAGCCTCGAAAAAGAAGGAACGTTCACCAACACAGAACGTCGAATACAACGGTTGTATCAAGTGCTAGAGCCGATGGGCGAGTCTAAACCTGATTGGGAAATTATTCAGAACATCGCAAATCGACTAGGTGCAGATTGGAATTTTGAACATCCAAGTGAAATTATGGCAGAAGCCGCTTCATTATCTCCACTGTATGCAGGGGTTACGTATGAACGCCTAGAGGGTTACAAGAGCTTACAATGGCCGGTAGCTGCAGATGGAACCGATTCGCCTTTGCTATTCTTAGATGGTTTTCCTTTCTCAGATGGAAAAGCGCGTCTTTTCCCAGTGGAGTGGACCAAGCCGCTAGAGTTTGATAAAGAATATGATATTCATGTCAATAACGGTCGTTTACTTGAGCATTTCCATGAAGGAAACATGACGTACAGGTCAGAAGGAATCACGTCAAAAGTACCGAAAACGTTCCTTGAGGTGTCTCCAGCGTTGGCAAAAGAAAGAGGGCTACAAGATGGCACACTTGTCCGTTTAACCTCTCCATATGGCAGCGTGAAAGTAGAATGTCTCATTACAGATCGCGTTCGTTTCAAGGAAGTGTATCTGCCAATGAACGCTAGAGGAGAAAGTGCAATCAATTACTTAACAAGTAGTTATGCAGATAACATAACCGACACTCCTGCCTACAAAGAAATAAATGTGAAGCTTGAAGTTTTGCGTAAGAAAGGTGAAAGTCCATTACCAAGAATTAACCACCGTTTCGGAAACCCTCAGCCGCAAATGGGGGTACAGGTAGAGAAAAAATGGGCACGTGCAGACTATATCTTCCCTGGTGATCTTGTGAAGAAAAAGGAGTCGAATAAACATGGCTAAGGCTACAAAAGTTATCCATCGAATTCAACCAAGCGAGGAAGAACTTCGACAAAGAGATTTAGCAAGTATTGAAACGAAATTGCTTGAAAACAAAGAAGCCATTGAAGAATTACTTGAAATGCTAAAGCATCTGAACGACCGTGGGGTTCTTGAAATGGGTACGTCCCTTTTTGGTCAAGGCGATAAAGTAATGGACATCCTTGTAAAAACAATGGATAACAAAGAAACAACGAATACGATGAAGAATTTACTTTTAATGCTCGGCACACTTGGTACGTTGAATGTTCAGCAACTTGAACCGCTCATTTTAAAAATGAATACAGGAATTGCACGCGTTGCAGAACTCGATGAGGAGAAGGAGAAAGCTGGTTATCTTACCCTTCTTCGCAGCTTGAATGACCCAGATGTAAAACGAGCAATGGCTGTTGGTATAACGTTCATGAAGGGTCTTGGTGAAAAACAAGATGATTTAGAACGAACCACCCAAACACCAGAAGAACAAGTACGCAATAAAAATGAAAAACAAAAAGAAGACGCAAAAAGAGGGCATGGCGGAAACGAGCCAATGAGTCGTTTAGCAGTTGCCAATAACAAAGCTAAACGTGACAAGAGCGGAAGTGGTTGGATGCTTGTTGCCGCGGGAATTTCGCTCATTTCAATCTTTGCGCTTAAGAACAGAGCCCGTTCATAAGTAGTTCATTGTTACAAGAAATCGTAGCAGGTTACTCAAGTGCTCCGCATAATTTTAGTAACCTCTACTGATTTCTTCAAAAAAGTCAGTTATAATAGAAAACTTACTTGTGTTCTATTGTATTTGTAACTGGCTATGGGGTAACTACTATGGATGAGTAGTTGGTGTCCGCTATTATCCCAAAAAATAAGGAGGAACTAGGATGGCTAAAACGAAAAACCGCTGGCTCATTGCTGCGGCTGCAGTTGGGATCCACATTTCGATCGGCTCTGTTTATTCTTGGAGCGTATTTTCAAATCCATTAGCTGAAAAGCATGGCTGGTCATCAAGTGAAATTGCCTTAACATTTAGTATTGCTATTTTATTTCTAGGACTATCAGCTGCCTTTATGGGTCACTTTGTTGAAAAATATGGCCCTCGGAAAGCGGGAATCGTTGCGACAATCTTTTTTGGTATAGGGATGTTTGGTGCAGGGTTTTCAGATAGTATCGGAAATTTATATTCTCTATATTTCTTCTATGGGGTTCTTGGAGGAATTGGTCTAGGAATTGGGTACATCACACCGGTATCCTCACTTGTTAAATGGTTTCCAGATAGAAGAGGGCTTGCAACAGGCTTAGCCATCATGGGATTTGGATTCTCTTCGCTCATCTTTAGTCCTATTATGGAATATTTAATGGGTGCGATCGGTATTTCCAATACGTTCTTTCTATTAGGAGCGATTTACTTTGTCTTGATGTTGTGTTCTTCTTTATACCTTGCTCCACCACCGAAAGATTGGGTTCCAGCTGGGATGAGTAAAGAAGAGCTACAAGCGAAAACAGCAAACAAACAAACAGGAGATCTGTCTCAGCTTACTGCAAATGAAGCCATTAAGACGGTTCGTTTTTGGGCGTTGTGGATTATGCTTTTTATCAATATCACATGTGGGATTGCGATCATCGCGGTAGCTTCTCCAATGGCACAGGATGTTGCTGGTATGACTGCTGGTGCAGCCGCTGTCATGGTAGGGATTATGGGACTATTTAATGGTTTTGGACGGATTGGTTGGGCTTCCATTTCTGATTATATTGGTCGTCCAAATGTGTATACAACATTTTTTGCGCTTCAAACCGTTGCGTTTCTTATGTTACCTAGCGTAACGAATGCGATTGTTTTTCAAATCTTGATCTTTGTCATTTTGTCTTGTTATGGTGGCGGATTTGCTTCAATCCCTGCATACATAGGAGACTTGTTTGGAACAAAACAGCTTGGTGCCATCCACGGTTATATTTTAACTGCTTGGGCGTTGGCGGGTCTTGTTGGGCCAACTATTGTGACACGAGTTCAAGAAGCGACGAATAGCTATAATTTAACGATGTATATTTTCACAGGAGCATTTGTCGTAGCGCTTATTGTCTCTATTTTGATCCGATTCAACATCAAAAAAGTGCGTCAAGAAAACGCCAATACGGTAGCTTCAACATAAAAATTATAGGTTATAGGAGTTCGAGCAAATGATGACTCGAACTCCTATTCTTTTAGTTAAGTTCGTTTAATGACGGTTAACAGGGGGACTAAATGTGGACAATCCAAACGTACTTACCCGAAAAATTCTTCGTATTCGAAATGGCAAGGCGGAGTGGAGTGAAGATAGGGTAGCAACAGAAAAAGCCATTACCATCAAGATCAACGGTGATGAGTTTGTGACGATGGTCTGTACACCACAATACATCGAAGATATGGTGATCGGTTATTTAGCATCAGAAGGCATTATTCGCAAGTTTGATGACATTGAAAAGATGTGGATCGACCACAAAAATGGCTTTGTCCATATTCAATCATCGAACATCAATCCCTTATATGAAAGCCTTCAAAATAAACGCTACATTACATCCTGCTGTGGTGCGAGCAGACAAGGCTTTGTGTTTGCAAGCGATGCAATGGCTGCTAAAAAAATGAATGGTCGCAACGTAAGTCTGACACCACAAGACTGCTTTCGACTCATGCGTGATATGCAACATCGCGCCGACACTTTTAAAGAGACAGGTGGCGTACATAATGCAGCCCTATGTGATGTGGATGGCATTGTGCTAAGTCGCATGGACATTGGACGTCATAATGCATTAGATAAAATCTACGGCTACTGTTTGAAAAACAACATTTCCATGCAAGGTAAAATTCTTGTTTTTAGCGGTAGACTATCATCGGAGATTTTACTGAAGGTATCAAAAATTGGTTGTGAAGTTGTCCTATCTAAATCAGCTCCAACAGAACGTGCCCTTGAGCTTGCAGAAGAGTTAGAGATTACGACAGTTGGTTTTATCCGAAATCAGTCATTGAATGTTTATACGTGTACGGAGAGAATAGTAGTTGATTAGAATGTCGTGGTCAGATGGTGCATGAAGCCTATCCATTCATGATAGGGGACGAGAATGGTTTACTGGGAGCAAAAGCACAAAGTGTCTAGCAATCTATTTATTTTAAACTCCACATTGTGGGGTTTTTTTACGCTCTTAATTCTAAGGATACGAAGTGATTTTTTGAAGATATGTTGAGTTTCAAATGGGTAAAGGATAAAAGACGCGTGCATTCGATTGAAATGCTCGCGTCTTTTTGCATTAATTGATTTGTCTTTCAAGTGTATTCTCTAAAGCTTCTTCACCACCACGATGTTTTCGGAATCTCACCCAAAACCCCTACATCATACGAAACGACAGTACGCCGAAAACGACTACTATCAACTGAAGACCGATCATATCAAGGGGAAATCCCGTCAACAATAAGACGGTCGATCATCAAATTGATCACCAATTATTTTTTCAATAAAAGTGCCTATTCACCTTTTTTAGGATTTAAGGAATTCCAGATGAGGTTAGATAGCCAAATTTAGTTCTCTTATAGTCCTTACTTCCCTCTTATTTTATTCTTCATCACATCCAATAAAGTCTAAAAAGATTCGACCATCTACTCTAACGGCTTCTCTACCACACTCATCTATAAATGGAACAAAAAATGCTGCTAATGCTATAACTTTATAACAAGGCACGCATGGTGGTGTCTGATCACATGTAAAAGCTAGAATTTGATCTACGCAAACAGTTGTTCCACAGTTTACTGTACAATTATTCTCTAAAAATGGAGTTTGGTTTGGAATAAGTGGCCCTGTATTTGCAGTAATTCTTACACATCCTACTAACCGTACAGCTTGAAGATCAACTAGACAGGTTAGTTCTTCGTCACATGGACTATTAACTGTCGTCTCGATCTTTTGTGTTTCTAAACAACATTTTAACGCGCTAAAATCAGGACAAATATCTGTTAAAACGGGATCAATTGTCTCTAGTGTAAACCCATCGGGGACATCAGCAATACAACAAAAATCAATGAAATTTTGACACTCGTCTTGCCTAATGTCTATTTCAAACGGTTTGACTTTTTCCCCTTTGTTGTTATAAAAGACTGTACATTCGCTAATATTTTTAAATTTTTTTTCCATAAACAAGTCTCCTTTACAAAGTTTTAAAACAGAAGGATAAAATGAAACTGATTACAGTATATGTACAGCAAATGGATTTTGATTTTAAAAGTTTAAAACAACTTAAAGGGATAATCTAAATAGATTTAAAAAGGATAACCTCTGTATATTATCGCGTTTGCAATGGAGAGGAAGCTGTTTGAAAATACGTGAGAAGGTTAAAAGAAAGTCTGCCAAATAGCCTTGAAGCAATACGAATGTTGATACGGAGAGACAATTTGAAAAGTTGAATCTGATCCGTTGTAATTTAAATTTTTAAAGTGTAACTACTAAACTACAGTTAACAGTGTTCGCCAGACAAGGTGCTATGTTTCTATCTTTACAGAATACGAAAAAGAAAGTAGAAAAACCGTTAGTAGTGAGAAGGAGAAAGCCAATTATCCTCGATATTATCGGGAAAATGAAGCGAAGGGAGTGGTTATTATCAAAGCGATTATTTTTGACTTTGACGAAGTTTTTAACGACAATATGCTACATATTTGAGAGGGGGATGTAATTTAGATCCATTTAACAAAAAGCATCCAGTTACAAAAGAGATATGCCGTTATATAATTTGATCTTACCCACGAAAAAGGAGGAAAAACATGAAAAAAATAACATTGTTCACTAAACTCGTTTTAATTCTTGTTCTAATGGCAAGTGTAATGGTCCCTACTGATGGATTCGCATCCACAAAAGAGGATCTAAAATTAAAGTATTCGGAAGGATATAATCCTTCAGTAGTCGTTCTTGATAATGGATTCATACTAGCGCTTAAAGAGAAGGATGATAAGCTTTATTATCAATTAGGTGAATACGTCCGAAGAGGAATCGATATCGAATGGTCAGAACCTATTGAATACGACACAGGAAACGCTCCGAATCTAACGGTCCTTGACAATGGACATGTGATGGAAGTCCATAACGGCGCTACAGACGATCATGTTTATTACAGTTTAGGTCGCTACAAAGATGGTGAAATGGATTGGTACAATGTAGGGAATAAGTATAACACAAGCAAAGAGGCAAAGAATCCTTCTGTCACTACGCTTGAAAACGGACAGATCCTAGCGGTGAATGAAGATCCAGAACAAAACAAGGGAGGATGGGTACGATACTATTTAGGGAATTATGATGAAGAAGAAAAAGAAATCCAGTGGAAAACAAAGGATTATCCATATGCCCCGACTGCATATAACCCATCGATAAGTGTTCTTGATAATGGTTCGATCCTACATGTTTGGGATAGTAAAAATGCGGTTAATGCGCCTTTAAGCAACAGCCTAAGCTCACTCACTCAAGAGGAAGAACATCCTCTTCGCTGGGTTGGTGCCGAGCTAGATGCTACTGGATACAATCCTAGCGTAACCAACCTTGCTAATGGAGATATACTGAATGTCTATGAAAACGAAAACAAGGATGGTCTATCGTACAGTTTAGGTCGTTCTGTAGATGATCGAGAAATCGATTGGTATAGTACAGATAATGAATATGATGTTGGAGGGATAAATCCTTCTGCCGCCGTTCTTGTTAATGGATTGGTCCTATCCGTTCATGAAGCGGAGGGAGACCTTTACTTTAAGTTAGGTGAATACAATGAGGATGAAATAGAGTGGTTAAAACTAAGACATGATACGACTGATCGATTATTAAATTCTGAGATGTCTTCTTTGCCCGGTTATGCGAATGGTGAAAATCCAGCCATCACCGTGCTTGACAATGAACTTGTCGTGTCGGTGAATGACAAGGACGGAAAACTATCCTATCAATTGGGTGAGTATCACGATGGTCAGGTATATTGGACCGATCCTGTTGAATATGGGGATGGGGAGAAACCAACCCTCGCTACCCTTGCTAACGGCGATATCATCGAAGTTCATGAAGGTGGAAATCATGAATTGCATTATAATTTAGGACGTTATGACCCTTATGGGGAAGAGGAAATTGATTGGTATAGCACCGACAACTTCTATGGAATAGGAGATCTTCCGAATGTGGATGTGATGATCAATGGAGATATTGTGTTGGTAAATGAAGGACAGACAATAGATGATATTGGAGTTTATTATGAATACGGAACGTTCGAAAATGAAAAAGTGACTTGGTACAGAAACGGTGTTCACTATGAAAACGGGCTGCAACCTTCGATCACGGCGTTGGATAACGGACGATTGTTGAAGACGCAAAAAAGTGTATCGGATAATCACCTTTGGTTAAGTATGAATCAATCGTCCAAGGATAATCATTCCATTGATGTCATTGGAGAATCATATGAATATGAGGCTCATAGTTCGAATCATCCAGTAATGCTGCAACTGGAAAACGGATATATTTTATCGATGTTTGATAGCAATCAAAGCGATGGAACATGGAATCGAGTGGGGAAACTATCATCGGATGGTCAAGAGATTGAATGGACATCTAACACGTATCACCAGTTTGACGGAAAAAATAACGATGTGGTCCAACTGCAAAATGGTCGCTTGCTAAATGTTCATGAAGATCATGAAAGTGATGAGATTCAATATAAATTGGGATCTTTTGATGATAGAGCAAAACAAGTGAACTGGTCGGATGATTATGTTCCACTTGAATATTTAGATTATACGAAGGTTTCAACAGAAGCTGTTTATAATGAGGAAGGGGGAAATCCATCCATCACAGTATTGGATAATGGTCTTGTCTTGTCTGTAAACCATAGTAGTAGCATTGGTTATGTCGATGGAAAACTAAATTATCAATTGGGTGAGGAATACGACGGTGTAATATACTGGACTGACCCAGTTAATTACGATAATGGAAATGCTCCATCAGTCGCCACACTTCCAAATGGTGATGTTATAGAAGTACATGGAATGGGTGGTTATGGGACAAATTTGTATTACAATGTAGGTAGATACGAAGATGGTAAAATAAACTGGTATATTTTAGGATATAAATATGACACGGGTCAGAATCCTAATATAACAGTAACAAAAGAAGGTCAGATTGTTGAGGTTCATGAAGCACTTTGGTCAAATAAAATATTTTATAATTATGGGACTTTCAAAGAGACTGATCTAGGATCGGGAGTTTTTTGGGACGCAATAGGGCAACATTACGACAGTGGACACGATCCATCTGTAGCTGCATTGGATAATGGTCTTCTCTTAAAGACTCATAGGTCATCAAAGTTGTTTAATAATAATCTATGGTTATCTCTTAATGGAATCGATAAAAATGATAAAAAAATAAATACCATTGGCACGTCATCTGTATGGAAACATTCTGGTCGTTTGCCAGTATCCTATCAACTAGATAATGGTCAAATTTTAATGATGTTTAATGATGGGTTCAACATGGCTGAATTATCTACAGACGGTAATAATATCGAAGTGAAAGAGGACACTTTTACCGAGTTTTGCGGTGAAGGACACGATGTGGTCCAACTTCAAAACGGATTGATATTAAATGTTCATGAAGATAACAAAAAACTACGATATGTATTAGGAGAATATGATGAGAAAGAAAAACGCGTAGTATGGTTTCCAAAAAGGTAACAAAATAAAAAGAATCCCGCTGAACATAATCAGCGGGATTCTTTTCGTTTTCCGAAGGAACAAGATAGATCAAAAATATTGCCACCAAACTACACGGTTAGATCCTTCATATTTATAACGTCCCATAGAATATCGAATACTATCACTATTAGGATCTTCATGTACACTTAAAAGATAACCATTTTTTAATTGGACGACATCTATATTTTCACCTTCAAAATCACTAACATTCGGACTTGTCCAGTCCACCGATTCCCCAGATGAATTAAGGGTTCCTGTTTTGAAAAACGCTTTATCACTACCTCTATCATCAAACATATTTAAAATAAAACCGTTGTTCAATTGCAATGAGACTGGATTATTCGAACCATTCGGCTCATATTTATATTGGTCTCCAACCCTAGGTAAAAAATTCGAACTTAGTTTATTCACAGATTGCCAAAGATGACTATTCCATTGGCTTTTGTGTGACTTTAAAAATAATCCGTTATCCAACGTGGCTACTGAAGGCATATGCCCTTTATCATACTGTCTTCCTCTACTTTGATCCGTTACCCAGTCGATGGTAGTCCCACCGTCTATTGTTCCGTAACCGTAATAGAGAGCATCATTAAATGGTCCCCATCCTTCGTTTACGACAACAACCTCTGAATCCCATAAACCGTCACCTCGCAATACTGTCACATTAGGTTTATCGCCCGTTGCATAATAATTGTCCTTGCTATACCAATTAATTTTATTATCTCCTGTATATTCTCCTAAATTGTAATACAAACCATTGTTTGGTCCTTCGTGCATTTCAATAATATGACCATTTTCAAGCAAAGCAATGGAAGGGTTTTTCCCTTCTCCATATTGAATATAACCCGTCCAATACATTCTAAAATCATAATTCTCACCTAATTGATAATTTAGCTTTCCATCCTTTTCCATCACTGATAAGACAAGACCGTTCTTCAAAACAGTAATGGAAGGGGTTTTCCCCGTAGAATAGACACTATGACCACGCACATTAAATCTATCTAATATTTCTAGTTGAGGAAGATTTGTGGGTGGTGGAATATTACTATCTGGCGGCGGAGGAGGACTCCACTCTATTGGTATAGGCTCCTCTGGTATAGGTTCCTCTATTATAGGTTCCTCAAACGATGCCATCCAATCAACATGATCATCATCATATTTACCCAATTGATAGCGAATAGTATTACTAGAATGATCTTCATGGACGTTTAAGAAGATCCCATTTTGAAGTTGAACGATATCATTTTTTTTACCTTCAAACTGGTGATAGGTATTCGTTGTCCATTCAATACTTGAACCGCCTTCTGGTA
>NZ_JBFMIA010000102.1:0-394 GCF_040801915.1 Jeotgalibacillus marinus
GGGGGGGGGGGGGGGGGGGGGGGGGGGGGGGGGGGGGGGGGGGGGGGGGGGAGGAAGAAAAAAAAAAAAGAAAAAAAGGAGAGAAAAAAAAAAAAAAAAAGAAGAGGGGAAAAGGAAGGGGGGGGGAGAGGGGAGAGAGAGGAGGGGGGAGAAGGAGGAAGGGGAAGGGAAAAGGAAGGGGAAGGGGAAGGGAGGGAGGAAGGGGGGGGGGGAAAAGAGGGAGGGGGAGAGAGAGGAGAGGGAAGAGGAGAGAAAAAAAAGGAAGGAGAAAAGGAGAAAAGAGAGAGGGGAGGAAGGGGAAAGGGGGGGAAAAAAGAGGGAGGAACAGGGAGGAGAAAAGGAGAAGGAAAGAAAAAGGGGAAGGGGAGGAAGGGAGAAAAAGGAAGGCGAGAAA
>NZ_JBFMIA010000103.1:0-391 GCF_040801915.1 Jeotgalibacillus marinus
AGCTCTCCCCGCGGGAGGCTTTGGCAGTGTGCACACCCCCAGCCCCTAAGCCCTCTGCAAGGACGCCTGGCTCCTAGGTCCGAAGGGAAGGCGAGAGCTGAGCTGAGGCAGCAGTCAGGCACCACTCACGGCTCCCGCATTCCCGCAGCCTGCTCCTTCCCGGGCGCGAACGCTAGAAGCTGGGCAGGCCTTGGGGAGGCTCGCCCGGCACAGAGCAGCCTCTCGGCCGGGGCTCTGTGCTATCGCGCCTGGGCGCAGAGCTGGAGCTCCGCCGGTGTGGAAGCTCACTCGGTCCTTCCCAGTACAGGCTTGCAAGCACCCGCCGGCAGCCAGCCTCTTCTCTCCCGCGTTCCGGGCATTGGGCTCCAAACCTGGGACCAAAGTAACTGCC
>NZ_JBFMIA010000104.1:0-390 GCF_040801915.1 Jeotgalibacillus marinus
CCAGAAGATACTCTAACGGGATGCCAAGTGCAGCATATCCCACCAAAACAGAACCGGAAACAGAGGCTAAACCACCAGTCATAACAGCAAAAAGCTCTGAATTTGTCATTTTTGGAATGTAAGGCTTGATGACAAGGGGGGCTTCATTTTGTGCTAAAAATATATTGGCTGCAGCAGACATTGATTCGGCTTTTCTCGTCCCAAAAAGCCGAGATATACCGCCACCAAGCACTTTAATTATAAACTGCATAATATTCAAGTAATATAATACAGAAATCAAAGAGGAGAAGAAGATAATAATTGTAAGGACGTTAATGGCAAATACAAAGCCACCCTCTGCTTGATAACCAAATCCTCCAAGAACGAAATTGATTCCTTCGTTTGCATAAG
>NZ_JBFMIA010000105.1:0-380 GCF_040801915.1 Jeotgalibacillus marinus
GTTTCCCCCCCCCCCTCCTCCTTCCCCCTCCCTCCTTCTTCCCTTCTCCTCTCCTCCTTCTTCCCCTCTCCTTCTTCCTTCTTTTTTTCTTTTTTTCCCCTCCCCTCCCTTTTCCTTTTCCTCCCCCTCTTTCCCCCTTCTCTTTTTTTCTCCTTCTTTTCTCTCTTTTCCCCCCCTTCTTTCCCTTTTTCTTCTCTTTTTCCCCTCCCCTCCTCCTCTTCCTCCCCCTTCCCTCCTCTCTTTTTCCCCTCCCCCTTCTCTTCTCTCTTCCCTTCTTCCTCCCCCTCCCTCCTCTCCTTCCCCCTCTCTTTCTTTTCCTCTTTCTTTCCCCTTTCTCCTTTTCCCCTTTTTTTCCCCTTCTCCTCCTTCTCCTCCTTTTT
>NZ_JBFMIA010000107.1:0-375 GCF_040801915.1 Jeotgalibacillus marinus
CCTCCCTCCCTCCCCTCGCGTTCTCCCCCCTTTTTTCCCCCTTTTCTTCCCCTCTTTCTCTTTCTTCTCTTCTCCTTTCTCTTCTTTTTTCTTTCCTTTTTTCCCTCCCCCCCTTCCCCCTCTTTTTCCCCTCTTCCCCTTTCTCCTTCTTCTTTCCCTCTTTCTTCTTTTTTCCCTTCCTTCTTTTTCCTTCCTCTCTCTTTTCTTTTTTCCCTTCCTTTCCTTTCTCCCTTCCTTTTTCTCTTTTTTTTCTTTCCTTCTCTCCTCCTCCCCCCTCCCCCCCCCCCCCCCCTTCCTTTCCTCCTTTTTTTTTTCTTTCCTCCTCTCCTTCTCCTCTTTTCTCCCCTTCTCTTTCTTCCTCTCTTTCCTTTTCTT
>NZ_JBFMIA010000108.1:0-373 GCF_040801915.1 Jeotgalibacillus marinus
CTCCTTCCCTCTCCCCTTCCCTTCCTCTCTCTCCCCCCTTCTCCCTTTTTTTCTTTTCCCCCTCCTCCCTTCCCCTTTCCTTTTTTTCCCTCCCTTCCTTTCTCTCCTTTTCTTTTCTTCTCTCTCTCTTTTTCTCTTCTCCCTCCTTCTTTCCTCCTTCTTTTTTCTCTTTCTTCCTCCTTTCCCTCCCCCCCTCCCTCCTCCCCTTCCTCTTCCTCTCCTTCCTCTTTCTTTCTCTTTTCCCTCCTCCCCCCCCCTCCTCTCTTTCTTCCCCCCCTCTTCCTTTCTCTTTTTTCCTTCCCTTCTTTTTCCCCCTCCCTCTCTCTCTTCTTCTTCTTCTCTTCTCTTCCTCTTTTTCCCCCCCTCCCCCCTC
>NZ_JBFMIA010000109.1:0-365 GCF_040801915.1 Jeotgalibacillus marinus
GGAAAACTAATGAAAACAGAGTTTATTACCGTTCAAAAATATTTCACAGTAGACGAGGCCATTGCTCATTTTCGAATGACTGTGAACAATAAAAAAAATATCCATTACATTTATGCTGTCAATCAAGATAATGTGTTATGCGGTGTCGTTTCCATGAAAGAATTGCTAGCGGCAGAAGGTCATGAACGAATCAATAAGATAATGGTGAAAGATATAATTTCTGTTGATACTGACCTTGATCAAGAAGACGTAGCAAAAATAGTCGAAGATAAAGATTTGTTGTCTGTACCGGTGGTTGATGAAGAACACCGTATGGCTGGTGTGGTTCATGTGGATGATATTCTAGATGTTGTACAAAAAGAAAC
>NZ_JBFMIA010000011.1:0-99330 GCF_040801915.1 Jeotgalibacillus marinus
GCTCCAGCAGACTATATTGAAGAAGCGATCAATGGGGTAACAGACAATATCATCACTGGTGCAGTTGTTGCTTTAGTCATTTTATTGCTATTTTTACGAAATATTAGAGCGACGATTATCATTGCTTTATCGATCCCGACGTCCGTATTGCTTACTTTTACATCGATGTGGCTGTTGGATTACAGCTTTAATATGCTAAGCTTGATTGCTCTTGGATTAGGCATAGGTATGATGGTGGATTCATCCATCGTTATTCTTGAATCGATTTACAGGAAAAAAGAAGAGGGATTGGCAAATGCAGAAGCTGTTTTAGAAGGAACAAGAGAGGTTGCGACAGCGGTATTTGCCTCGATGCTGACGACCATTATGGTGTTCTTACCAGTTGGCCTGATGGGTGGAGAAATCGGACAATTCATGATTACCTTATCTGTTGTCATAGCAGCCACACTCATCAGTTCGGTGATCATTGCTTTCACGCTCATTCCAACGCTGTCTGAGAACTTTTTACGCTTGAAAAAGAACAAAGCACATCGAAAAGAAAATCCGATGATCAAAAGGTATGGAAAAACGGTCTCATGGATGGCTAAGAAAAAACGAAATCGAGCTAGCATGATAGGATTATTCTTCGTCATTCTGGTGGGATCTGCTTTTCTCATCCCTAAAATACCGACGACGATCATGCCTGATATTTTTAATCGATATTCAGAGGTCATGATTAATCTCGAACCAGGTGTGACTTTAGATGATCGAAGAGAAATTGTTAATGAAATAAATGAACGATTGTTATCAATTGAAGATGTTGACAATCATTACGTCATGGATATTGGGGTCATAGGCAATGAGTACGTCTTAAATACGGCGATTAATATGACAAAAGAGGATGATATTACGCGTGAACAGGATGTTGTGAATGAGGATATCTTACGTTCCCTTCGTGAAATGACTGACACTCATCCGGTCAAAACGGTCATCAGTGCCATGTCCGTAGAAGCTGGTTCTGCAGTACAAATAAACGTCAAAGGGGAAGACTTTGAAGAACTGAGACTGATAACTGAAGATTTAACAAAAGAACTCAACAATGTGGATGGAATTGTTGGGGTCACGAGTACGAATGAACGGTACTCACAAGAACAACAAATCGTGTTGAAGGAAGATGCCCTTGAGGAAGATGGGGTAACACGTCAGCAAATAAAGCAGTCTGTTGAACAGTTATCGATGACTACACCTGTTGGAGAAATGAACAACGATAACGGTGATATGATTCCGATAAAATTAGTACTCGATGAAAAACTAACGACACAAGCTGATTTGTTTGATCTGGAAATTGTTACACCTGCTGGACTTGAAAAGCTGTCAAAATATATTGAGCTTGAGACAGCAGAAGTACCGAACCAAATCTCTCATGTAGATGGTGATCGGTTCATTACGATCCAGGCAGATATTGAAGGTCGTGATCTCGGATCCATCAACCGTGACGTGCAAAAAGTGATCGACTCGTTTGATGCACCGCAGGGATATACGATTTCTGTGGCGGGAGAGTTAGAAGCACAACAAGAATTAATGCAGGAAATGATCATGGTTCTCTTTCTTGCGATTTTCTTAGTGTATGTCGTCATGGCGATCCAGTTTAACAATCTGATCCATCCGCTTGTCATCATGTCGGTGATTCCAATGACAATTGTTGGCGTTATTCTTGGATTGTTCATCACGCAGAGTGAATTAAGTGCGTTGTCCGGTATGGGTGTCATCATGCTCATAGGAATTGTCCTTAACAATGCAATATTGCTAATCGATAGAACGAAACAACTGAGAAACGAGGGCCATACTGCCCAAGAAGCGCTTGTTGAAGCTGGTAAAAATCGTATGCGTCCGATTTTCATGACCACCTTAACGACTGCAGGAGCCATGTTGCCACTTGCTCTGTCATCTGGTGGTGCTTCAGGAAATTATCAATCGCCGCTTGCCATCGTCATCATCTCGGGATTACTGTTTGCGACGATGATCACCTTAGTGTTAATCCCAGCCGTCTACATGTTATTTAGTGATATCGGTCGAGGATTTAAACGAATCTTTACAAGGAAGAGAAAACATAAAAAGGTGTAAAAAAATAACAGAGCAAGTAGGAAAGTTTGAGCTTTAAATCCACATTGGGTAGAAATATCTGATGTGGATTTTCATTTAAATGGAAAAGGGGGCAAAGAGAGAGAGGAAGAAAATGAACGAGATTTCACAAAAAAATGATTGGTTGGAAGCATGCGGAGTAGAAGAGAATCAAATTCCTTTATCATTGATCACTCATGGAGAATGGAAAAACGAAGAAGATTTTAACTTATGGAAGACATCCTTCAAGAAGAGATGTGGTTACCTAAGTGGAGCACTGTAATTGAAAGGTGCAATGGAACAAATATTGGGTTTGCAAATGTATATGGAAGAGGTTGATTATAAACATTGTAATACATTATGGTGGGACAAAAATGGATAAGCGCATTAAATGGGCTTTTATACACTTCGGAATTTTTTTATTTTATTTCTCTGTACATACAGTGGGATTTTGTTAGGACATGTAAATCGAGTAATAATGCTTTGGCTGGTTTTATCTCCAATATTAGGAGCTGTGTCAGAGTTACAGGGTGAAGGGAAGAAACAAAAATGGATCATTTTTTTCTTAAACATCATTAATTGCACTAATTGGTATTATATATATAGATTCTAACGGAGAATATTGAAATATCCTCACGTGCCTTAGGAAGCTAAACACTTTAAACTAAATAAAGATTTTACTTCATTTTTTAAGTTACTAGTTTCGGAAGACCAAAGTTTTACTACTAAGCGGTTTCAAACAAAGCCTTTCCTATAAGTCAGATATCTGACTTACGGGAAAGGCTTTTACTCTACCTCATTTTGAAATTTGGAGTGAGGCGTCTAAGGGTGTTTTACCTTTGTCTCATATCACTAGAGAGGTTCAACGATCACCAAGTTTTCCTTTTTGTCAAAAACGATGATTTTTGGAAGAACTGTCTACCTCGACTCAGAAAGATGAAATTCAGACTTTTAGAAAAGGAGAAAAAGTGGACTCTAGCAGATGGGGACGATTGAACAAAAAACGAAAGATAGGACCCTTTAAAGAATATCATCTGCAAACGTTTCGAATGATTTGATGATAGGCACATTCTTCTGATTCCATGAATCTCCTAGTGGCAACGTCAGCATCTATGACGGTAAACCTCCATAACTACAAAATCTTCTACTGTATTAAAACCTAAGTACCCCAAGTAAAATGAGTAGGATTCCAGGCAGAAATGACAGGCGTTGCATCCATTTTAAATGAGAAAACACATTTCCTATTTTTAATCCACCATATAAAAATACAAAACACAGGACCAGTACTGACGCTGACAATAACAGTGGTGAATATCCTAAAAGTGCTGCACCAATACCAGCACCTAAACCATCTAGTGATAACGCGATACCTAACATAATTGCTTCAATTCCAGTAACCTTTCCAGAACGATCAAAGTCTGCCTCCAGGGGACGCTTCAGAATATTTATGACAAAACCAAGTGATTTGATTTCTAAATTTAATAACACCTTTTCATCATAAGGCACTTCTTCTTTTTCTGGTCGGAAAAATTGATACAGAATAAACCCGCCGAGTCCAACCAAAATGATTCCTCCTATACGCTCTGCCACAGTAGGGGATAAGAAGGATGCAATTGATTGACCAACCACCATGGCTATTAATACTGAACTTGCCGAAAGAATAGAAATAATAAAGATGGATTTGAATGGCATTCCCATTTTACGAAGACCATACGTAAGCCCTGCACAAAAACTGTCAAGGGTTAAAGCGAAAGCGAGTAGCAATACCAAAAGTGATGCAGACATTTTGAAGAACTCCTTCCAATAACTTGGTACGATAGTATATGGAAAGGGCCTATATAATGTTATTACACATTAAACTGTTAATGAATGGGTGCACCTACAAAAAAGGATTTCTGTATTTACACAAAATTATTGACGCTACCCTTGGATCATATAATGTATATATAGTTCTTAAAGTTAATATGATTGCTACTTCTTTACAAATTGAATCGAGTTTTTTTCTATTTCCTGATTGTCAGACCGATAATCCGATTTGAGAATCTTCACAGCATAAAACTGACTCTGTAGTGCAATTGTATAGGAAAACACTTCTTTCGATCCATTTCATCTTGACGAATGCCAACAGCGATGTAAATAAATTCTTTAGAAATGGTGTCTCGCCTAAGCAGGAAAAGTTTTAAATCCTTCTACTTGTTCTTTCATCGCTTTCCTCATGTTTGAAATTGTTTGTGGTGTGTAATGATGCCCATACAACTTTTTAAGTATAACGGAGATTTTCCTCATCGTTACACCTTGTTGAAACATGTGGGTGACAAAGGGCTCAAGATTATGGCGTTTATAAGTAAGCGGCAAATAGTATCAACCTTCTTTTGACTTTTATTTTATAAGAACTTCCTCAAGAATCAACTTAAGAAGGCTATACAATGAAATCAAAAAAATCGATGAAAACTTTAGGAACACTTTGATTACTTCTTTTCAAATAAGTAATCAAAGTGTTCCCAAATAGTGTGCTGCTCATGATGTGAAAGAGTATCAAATATACGATATTGGTTGAAAAAATTCAAAAATGAAAGACAAACTCCTAACGAGATTGCTTCTTCAAAGTGGATGGCTGTTCATTTGGAGAAGAGATTGTACAGAAAGATTAATCCATTCTCATCCATGTAGGAGGAGTCACCCTTGAAGTGAAACCAGAGTTCATTCGAACCCTCCTAGAGAAAGGATCCAAACATTGGGAACATGATGATCCATGCGACAAACTATTTTAAGTTTTTTCGATACTCACACGTCCTGAAAAGAAAGTTGCACCATCTCCCATATCAGACAATCGATCCGGAGTAAGTGCGTTTACCATTCTTTTCGTGCCTTCCGTATCCTCCCAGAGCCCTTGAGTAACGACGACTCCTTGAAGAACGTCTTCTCCCACGCTCACTTTTAGCTCACATTCTCCACGATGATTCCACACCCGAACTTTGTCCCCAGCTTCAATACCCGCAGGTAAAGCATCTTGACTATTCATGTGTAATCGCGGCTCTTTCTGTAGTGCGATATGCTTTTCATTATTTGAAAAAGTCGAGTTTAAGAAATGATGATTAGGACCAGGAATAAACAAAAATGGGAAATCTCCATCATTCACTAAAGGTGTATAGGTTGGTAGCGGTGAATACCCATCCTCCTCCATCTTCTTTGAATACAACTCGATTTTCCCACTAGGTGTCGGGAGTTTACCAGGGAACAACGGTTTAACATGTGCCTTCATATATCCCTGCTCTACTAGTGATTCATAGTTGATTCCTTCCATATAAGAATTATTCGGATTATCAAGTGATTGAGCAATCATTTCTTCTTCTGTCTCTTTAAAGAGTGGATCATCGAAGCCCATCCCTTTTGCCAGTAATTGAAAGACCTCGACATTTGATTTAGACTCTCCATATTGCTCGATCACAGGTTGTTGAAGGTGCACATAATGATGCCAGTATGATGTATAAAAGTCCATATTTTCAAAGGAAGAAGTAGCTGGTAAAACAATATCTGCGTATTTTGCCGATTCGGTCAAAAATAAATCATGAACGACGATAAATAAATCTTCCCTTTCAAGACCTTTTTTAACCTTATTACTCTCTGGAGCCACAACCGCAGGATTACTCCCATATACACATAATGACTTTATAGGAGGATCAGACTTAAGCAAAGCTTCCCCAAGTAAGTTCATGTTAATAACACGTGTATTTTGATCTTGTAATAAACCAGGCATTTGTAAGCGATCCGTGTTATAAGCTAAATAATCTGAATTTCCTTTAATCGCCCCTCCTCCTTTCACAAGCCATTGTCCCGTTAAGGCAGGAAGACAGGAAATCGTTCGAATGCACATGCCTCCATTATCGTGATGCTGAGGTCCGTTGCCAATCCGAATAAAGGAAGGCGTTGTCTTTCCATACATACGTGAAAGCTCATAAATATCTTTAACAGGTACACCCGTTATTCCAGAAACAGTTATAGGGTCATACTGACGTACATGTTCACGAAGTTCTTCATGTCCGACTGTATAGTTTTTCAAAAAAGATGAATCAACCATGTTTTCTGAAAATAATAGATGCATTATCCCAAGAGCTAGGGCGCTGTCGGTTCCTGGTAAGATTGGAATGAACCAGTCAGCCATCTTGCCTGTTTGGTTTTTGTGGACATCGATGACGACGATCTTCGCACCATTCTTACGCGCCTTTAGGGCAATAGCTGTTTGATGCATATTCGTACTGACGGCATTAATACCCCAAAAAATAATCAATTTTGAATGGGTCGTATCTTCCGGATCTATCCCCAAGCTACCTCCCATTGTATAGCGATATCCTACCGAGCCCGCTGATGAACAGATGGATCGATCAAGTTGTGAGGCACCCATATAATGAAAGAAACGTCGATCCATTCCTTCCGCGCTTAGATTTCCCATATTCCCATAAAAACTATATGGTAAAATGCTTTCTGGCCCGTCTGTTTGAATGAACGATTTCCAATGAGACGTGATCGTGTGAATGGCTTCCTTCCAACTTATTCGCTCAAATTCACCTTCTCCTTTTGCTCCTATACGTTTCATTGGGTAGGTCAAACGCTTTGTATCATACACTCTTTCCGGCATATTACGTACTTTGTTACAAATACTTCCCTTCGTTACCGGATGATCCGGATCTCCTTCGATTTTTATTATTTTTCCATCTTCTTTATGTAGAAGTAGTCCGCATTGATCCGGACAATCAAGAGAGCACACGGAAGGAAAAACACCATTTCGTTGATTTACAAAAGAGGGCATATATAAGCTCCTTTATTAAGCATTTACTATTGTAACCGTCTAGTTATTTGAACACTTTTCACTCGTTATAATAAACGATCTAAAATAGCTGTGGTAATGCCTCATCACCCATCAATTACGTCCATTGACCTGGACTTTTATTGTATGTAATTGTTAACATAATAACAGAAAATAGACAACAAATACTATAAACACACTAAATAATCCTTTTTTAAAAAGTAAGACTTTTAAACCTTGTCCTGCCATTTCCATAAGACCTCGCATCTAATAAAACGTAAGGTAATTGAGATCATTAAGGAAAACTTCTCTACAGGAACGCCCAAATTCGTCTAGACTGCGGATTCTTGGTTTCGGATCAAGTACCTAGAAGACACGATTACGGATTTTGTAATTCTTGAAACAAGTTGTTTGAAACAGATTCATGTGAAACGCCATCCTTTCTATTGATCAAAGAAAGGATGGCGTTTTTATGTATTTAGGCATTCGGTTTGATGAGCTTGAGGGTGATGTAGTATGACCGCTGGTTTTTCGTTGATTATTCATGTTGATCATGATCTATCTTCAAATTAATTTGTGATGACTCATCGATAAATACCGGCCCAATATTTTCGTACATGTAAAAAAAGCCAATAAGTAAAATAGCCGTAGCCATTGGACTTTGAATGATCTTCGTAAAATAAGTGGAGGCTTTATTGATTTCATTATGTAATAAATTTACTGTCAGTAACAAAACAATAACTGAAAAGGCAAAAATGATTTTGACGATCGACCCTTGATAATAAATGGGTACCATTACACCAAGCATTGCCCCCATCATTCCACCCATTAATCCAGCTAGCATTCCATCTAATACCGGCTTTAGGCCATGCGTTAGCCCAATAAGACTGCCAGTTAGAAACCCTATACACATTCCTAATACCGTAGATAAAAAGATATTGCCACTCACAACAATCCCTAGAATGACTCCACTTAACAAACCATTTAACATCCCGACTGCCATTGCAATCATCATGCTAGTCATACACATTATTTTTTTTCTATGAGTAACCATTTTTATAGATAGATAAAGGGTACCTAGGAAAGGGATTAACATAGTTACAAGTAAAGCTTTGGTAAAGACCACTTTATAACCTCCTAGTTTCAGCTTGTACATCATTATATGCACGCACTAAACCACTAGTACAGTGGTTTACGGGAGGCGGACACATCGCCATAAGTGAAGGAAAACAAATACCTCCAAAATAACAAAATGCTGATGTTATGTATGTGAACGGGTTCGAAACGGAGGGAGAAAACGAAAAATATTTATTCTCTGCAAACCATCAAGATTCTTTTTTTATTTGAAAATGTTGGTATAACCAATTCACTGCATCGTTTAGATTATCAGCCAAATAATCAATCTTAATATTTTTCAATCTGTCATAGTGCTCAGTAATGGCTGATTGACCAGCACCAGTTTTCACAAGTATTTTCATACTTTTTACTTTGTCTGCTGCTACTATGTCACTCCAGCGATCGCCGATCACTACACACTTCTTTAAATCTAATTCGTGTTTTTCAGCAGCTGCGATTAGCATCCCTGTATTTGGTTTTCTGCAATGGCAACGTTCATTGCGATCGTGAGGGCAAATAAAGGTATCATCAAAGCCAAACTCTTTTAATTCCTCTACAAACTCTTGTTTACTTGCTTTTCCCGCCGAGATTCCTGGTTGATTCGTAAAAGAAACGAAGGGATGATCTATCCCTTAACCCACTTATATATTACTGCCTTTAGAGATATTAGTTGTTCAGCCCACCTGATCTAGATTTTCTTCTTGCTAACAATCAGAGTTCATATTCAGTTCATATTCAACTGCTAGTATTAAGTGGTCAGGAAGAAAAATGGGAGGATCAAAAATGAAATTATTAGAAATAAAGCATGTTAATAAGTCATATAAACTTGCTGGAAAAGAAAAAATAACCGTACTCCGGGATATAAACGTAAGTTTTAAAAGTGGAGAGTTTGTTTCCATCTTGGGAGAGTCCGGTTCGGGAAAATCGACATTAATGAATATTATCGGCGGTATGGACTCTGATTATGAAGGTGACGTGATTGTGCAGGGGAAAGCGCTGAGATCGATGGAAGAAAATGAAATCGATTCCTATAGAAATGATAAAATCGGATTTATTTTTCAAAGCTTTAACTTAATCCCTCATTTAACAGTGCTTGAAAATGTTACGATTGCGATGCAAATGATGGATAGAGGTGAAAAAGAACGAATTAAGCGTGCGACGGAGATTTTGGAGGAAGTAGGCTTGCAGGAACATGTGAAGAAACGGCCTAATCAGCTTTCAGGTGGACAAAAACAGCGTGTAGCGATCGCACGTGCCTTAGCCAATGACCCTGATATTATTTTAGCGGATGAACCAACCGGGTCGCTTGATCAAGAAACAAGTGGACAAATTCTTGAAATTCTTGATTCGATTGCAAAAAATGGCGTTCTCATTATTACAGTGACCCATTCACAAAAAGTAGCGGATTTTGGAAGCCGGATTGTATCGGTAGAAGATGGGCGAATTAAAGAAGATCAATCATTAAAAGAGCGCTACACTTCTGTCAAGGAAACCGAACAAAAGAAAGGAAAAAGTTTAAGTTTGATGGCTTCTTTTAAGCTGGCAATAAAAAATATGCAATTAAAAGCGAAACGAAATATTCTTGTAGCTTTGGGAGGGTCCATCGGAATTTTCAGTGTCCTTCTTATGCTGTCTTTAGGAAATGGTGTAACAGGCTACATGAATGATGAAATAAATTCAACTATGAATCCGCTTCTTGTCGATGTGGTTAAACAGGTTGAAAAAGAGGAAGTACAGGATCAGCATGGACCGCCCAATCAACAAATGGGGGGAGAGCCATTTTCAGAAGAAGATATAACTAAAATCAGTGGATTGGAAAATGTTGAGAGAGTTGAAAAAGCCACTACAATCACAGGAAAAACCAATGTTGTGTACAGGGATAAGAATTATGAACTTTCGGCACTTGGGACTGTAACAGATACTATTAATGAGGATAATATTGAAAAAGGTACACTCCCATCAGAGAATGAAGTATTACTGACGACTTCTTATGCGCAAAGCTTAAGCAGTAATGAGGCATACGAGTCCCTTGTAGGAGAAACCATCAAACTTTTTGTTAATGAAATGGGTGAAAATAACCAGCCGCTCACTGTTGAAAGAGAACTTGTAGTATCGGGTATATATGTCCAGGAAAATATGGGACCAATGGAGGGTGCAGGTGTATACGTTTCGTATTCGACGCTTGAAGATGCATACAGCGAACAAAATTTAACCTTACAGCCTACACAGCTTAATGCGTACGCGGCCAATCAGGGTGATGTAGAAGGAATTAAAATGGATGTGGAAGAAGCTGGATTTGCAAGCTCCCCAATTGCCAGTATGATGGAACAAGTGACAACGTACTTGGATATGGCAACATTGCTGTTATCCGGTATAGCGGGAATCTCTCTGCTTGTATCGGGCATAATGATTTTAGTTGTTCTTTATATCAGCGTTGTGGAACGGACAAGAGAAATTGGTATTTTACGCGCGATAGGTGCAAGAAAGAAAGATATTCGCCGTATTTTCTTTTCAGAGTCTGCGCTTATGGGCCTAATGAGCGGTGTGATTGCTGTTGCTGGGGCATTTATCATTAGCATTATTCTGAACAACTTTTTATCTAATAGCTTTGGTGCCGAACTGATTCAGCTGACTCCGGAATACATGCTGTTCGGGATTGGGGTTAGCACTTTGATTAGTGTGATCGCAGGAATTCTCCCATCATCTAAAGCAGCCAAACTCGATCCAATGGAGTCGCTTCGATACGAATAATGAACAACGACAAAAGCCTTTAATTCCTAGTTTTATAATAAAGGGTATGGGTAGGTGATTGGAGGTTGCTGAATGAATACGATTTTAGTCGTGGATGATGATCCACATATTCGAAAATTAATAAAGCTGTATCTTGAGAATAGCCAATACACAGTTGTTGAGGCAAATGACGGACAGGAAGCACTTGAATATGTTGCACATACAAAAGTAGATTTAATGATCGTTGATGTGATGATGCCCCGTGTAAATGGTATTGAATTAACAGAAGATATTCGAGAATACTTGAATATCCCGATATTAATGGTAACAGCAAAAGGCGAATCAAACGATAAAGTAACAGGGTTTCAAGCTGGAACGGATGATTATTTGGTGAAGCCTTTTGATCCAGTGGAACTTGTTCTTCGGGTAAAGTCTCTTTTTAAGCGGTATAACCTTTCTATAACACATGCAATCCAATTGGGTGAGGTAAACATTAATCTTGAAACATTATCGGTTTCTTCTCATGAAGAAACCGTACTGTTAAAAAAGAAAGAATGTGAACTGCTGTTTATGCTGGCAAGTTCACCCGGTAGGATCTTTACCCGGGCACAATTAATTGAAAGCTTGTGGGGATTGGACTATGACGGTGACGAACGGACAGTGGATGTCCATATTAAACGCCTGCGCCAGCGGATTGAATCGTTCTCATCTTTATCAATCACGACTGTCCGTGGGTTAGGATACCGGTTGGAGGGCAAATAACGTGTTTAGAAAAAGCCTACGTGTTAAAATTGTCACTACTTTTATCATCATCGTGCACATCAGCCTCTTT
This sequence comes from Jeotgalibacillus marinus, assembly GCF_040801915.1. Classification (NCBI taxonomy): domain Bacteria; kingdom Bacillati; phylum Bacillota; class Bacilli; order Caryophanales; family Caryophanaceae; genus Jeotgalibacillus; species Jeotgalibacillus marinus. The sequence goes on from NZ_JBFMIA010000011.1 coordinate 11,583, forward strand.
TTATCATTCGGAATTAGCCTATTGATTACAGAGAGGGAAGTTACAATAGAAAAGCCCTTTTTGGCGATTGCGCAGGACGTTGCTTCTCTTCTTGCAATAACGGAGCCGGAGAGACGTGATCAGGTAATAGACATATTATCAGACTATAATATACATGGTGAAATGATACAGGAAGAAAACGAGCTGCCTTTTTCATTAACAGAAGAGGAGGCTGCACCGCTGTTTCAATCTGGAATATCGGAGCCGTTATTTTTAAATACAGAGGAAGGTCCTGTACGTTTCATAGGGGTGCCGAATATTGATAATACTGGAAACTCAATGATACTGAAGGTTGATTTTACCGGTTTTTTGAAAGTCATGCACCGCATTTTGCTTATTGTTCTTTTTAGCGTGTTAGTTATTGGCAGTCTGCTTATTTTGCTTGTATCGCATTACATTGTTGAACCGGTGAAAAAACTGACAAGCGCAGCAAAAGAAATGGCGAAGGGGAATTTATCCTTTCGACTTAAACATAGAAGGAAAGATGAGATCGGGGAATTGATGGACAGCTTTAATCATATGGCAAGTGAAATTCAGAAAGTTGATAAAATGCGTGAAGACTTTGTCAGTAATGTTTCCCATGAAATTCAGAGTCCCATTACGTCGATTCGTGGTTTTACACGTGCAATTAGGGATGGAGTCATTCCCGTGGAACATCAAAAGGAGCACCTTGATATTATTTATCAGGAAACATTAAGACTTTCAAAGCTCAGTGACCATTTGCTTCGGCTTGCTTCGCTTGATTCAGAAAATCATCCTTTTCATCCGGTTGAGTATCGGTTAGATGAACAGCTGCGTAGAATAATTCTCGTGACTGAACCGTTATGGATTAAAAAAAATCTTGACATTGAACTTGATCTGCTAGCTTGCCGTGTTATGGTCGATCGTGATTTATTTGAACATGTTTGGCAAAATTTGATTACGAATGCTATTAAATACTCAGGTGATAACAATCGGATTGTTGTTCAAATGGAAAACACTGGTCTAGCTGTTCTCGTTCATATAATGGATACCGGAAGAGGAATTCCCAAAGAAGATTTGCCGTATGTATTTGACCGATTTTATATGGTCGATAAAGCAAGAAGCCGTTCAGGTGGAGGAAATGGGCTTGGGCTGTCAATTGTAAAAAAGATTATCGAACTCCATGGCTGCAAAATAGACGTCAAAAGTGAGGAATGGAAAGGGACTTGTTTTACGGTTTCCATTCCTCTATAGATAGAGACTATCAAAAAGAGTAATAATCATTATGACAAAAGGTTACGGTACGGAAGTTTTATGGGGAGAGGTTGGTTAAGAGTGATGCGTCTAATTCGACGGTTAACCATATATTTTCCTGCCAATATTGGACAAAACATTTAATTCAACTTATATACAATATACTATTTGATGAAAAATTTGTTGATAAAAATAAATATAACAATATTTATTCTATATTGTGAATTCTGATTGCAACCAAAACCTATTGTTTCATGCTATTTAGACGAGAAGTTAAATTTTATGCATTTTACACAAGCCGTAAGTTAGAAGGATTTTGGGGGACTTGAAATTAGAAAGAGCCCTCTTGGTTTGATGAGGGTGTCAATACATGAACGAATTGACCCCTATTTTGATATCTAGGAGGACCCCATGATTCTAAATTGAAGGCAAGGCTACCAGTTATACGTCCACTTAATGAACTTGACGGTAAACGCCAATGACTTTACCTAGAATGCTAACGCTTTTTAAGATGATAGGTGCCATCGTTGAGTTCTCAGGCTGTAATCGAACATGGGTATGTTCTTTAAAGAATCGTTTGACTGTTGCTTCATTTTCTTCAGTCATGGCTACAACGATATCTCCATTGTTCGCCGATTGCTGTTGCTTCACAATGACATAATCGCCATTAAGAATTCCAGCTTCAATCATAGAATCACCCATGATCTCTAGCATAAAGACTGTGTCATCAGAAGAAGCTAGGCGTTCTGGAAGTGGAAAATACTCCTCCACATTTTCGATCGCGGTAATCGGTGAACCTGCAGTTACCTTACCAACAATAGGGACGTTTACAACACTTTGTGTAGGAATGCTATCTTCATCCAAGTTTAGAATTTCAATCGCTCTTGGTTTCGTTGGGTCACGGCGAATCAAGCCTTTGCTTTCCAGACGGGCTAGGTGACCATGAACGGTTGAGCTTGAAGCTAGTCCAACTGCCATTCCGATTTCACGAACTGAAGGTGGATAACCCTTATCGCGAACTTCGCGTTTAATGAATTCAAGAATATCAAGTTGCCTATTAGATAATTTTTTCATGGGAGCACCTCTCTTTTTGACTATCGAATTCTTATGTAATTATAGCATGAATTTTTTAAAAATACAAACATAAGTTCGAATTTTTAGCTTGATACAAAACGGATGTTCGGTATATAATATTAGCAATAATTGCGAACGTATATTCGTCATAGTCGTTTCAATATAGCTACTTTATGAAAAGATTCCTATGTTATTCTATTTATTGTTGTACATTTGCTTTTTGACTTTATCTAACTTTTTTTACGGATGATCGTGAGAACAGTTATCTACAAATAGTAGTGTAAGAATGGCACTTTCGATGAATTTATAAATGGATAATCTCTGAGAACAAGTTATTATCTATTCTATCAGTATAAGGAGAAAAGCTTATGTTGCCGACCTCTACTAAAGTTCAATTTATCTAGGATGGGATTCAGCGGGCTTCCGAAAAATAATAGTAGTAGTTTAGAGGTGTTAGAATGAACGTCGTAATCTATTGTCGCGTGAGTACAGATAAAAAATCCCAAGAAACGTCACTCGAACGTCAAGAAGAAGAACTGAGGGCATTAGCCCATCGAAATCAATTTAAGATAGTTGATACAATACGGGAGCAAGGAAGTGGATTTGATTTAGATCGTGATGGGGTTTTCGCATTACTTGAAACAGTACGAAGAGAAGAAGTGAATGGAATACTTATTCAAGATGAAACGCGTATTGGAAGAGGGAATGCTAAAATTGCGCTGATTCACACTTTAATGAAGGAAGATATCCGAATTTTCTCTGTTAGCCACGATGGTGAACTGGAGCTATCAGAATCAGATTCAATGATTCTACAGATTGTTAGTATGGTAGAAGAACACCAACGGAAAATTCATAATTTGAAAATCAAGAGAGGAATGAAACGTGCGGTTGAACGTGGATTTCGTCCCGAGAAAAACTTAAAAGATCGTGGGAACAAAGAAGGACGTGACAAAATCGTCGTGCCAATCGATGAAATTCTCCGATTGCGCAGAAATGGGTTAACCTTTCATGAAATTGCCGCTACGTTACGTGGTTTAGGTCATGATGTTTCCAAAGCAACAGTACATAGACGTTTTCGCGAATACATGGACAGGCAAATCGATACATAAAAAGCACATTTCTTGTCAGAGCAACACATTTTTAGTACGATACAATGTATTATAAACGTTGTAGTAGTTCTAGAAAGGGTGTTTTATATGTTATCAAATAAAAAAATGTCACGTATAAATGAATTATCGGCTAAAGCTAAAAGAGAAGGGTTATCAAAGGAAGAAACCGTTGAACAGCAAACCCTTCGCCAAGAATACTTGTCTGCCTTTCGTGGTTCAATGAAGCAAACTATTGAAAATGTTCGCGTCTTAGATCCAGAAGGTAAGGATGTCACACCAACGAAGCTTAAAGAAGTTCAAAAACGTAATCGCATGCATTAAACCTTTCGTACTTATATCGTGACAAAAATGCCATTCAACTGGCTTTTTTGTCGTGTATGGAAAAAAATTTTAGTTAATTATTTTGTAAGCGTTATCGTGTAGAGATGAATGCGGTTTTTTCCCAAGTGTGATTTATCCCAACAATGTCTAAGAAAAGGAATTTTATCGAGTTGTTTGTACATCTCTGCTTTTTTGCGTACAATAGATACGTATAATGATGATAGAGAGGATGTTTTGTATGTTTACATCAACGGATGATTTAGCGATTAGTACAGTACGCACACTTTCAATTGATGCGATTGACAAAGCCAATTCAGGCCACCCAGGTCTTCCAATGGGGGCTGCGCCATTTGCTTATACACTATGGACTCGTTTTATGAATCATAATCCGAAAAATCCAGATTGGTTTAACCGGGACCGCTTTGTCTTATCAGCTGGTCATGGATCAATGCTATTGTATAGCTTACTACACCTTTCAGGGTATGACTTACCAATGGAAGAAATTAAAAACTTTCGTCAATGGGGATCAAAAACCCCTGGACACCCTGAGTACAAACATACGGTTGGAGTAGAAGCGACAACTGGTCCACTTGGGCAAGGTCTTGGTATGGCTGTAGGGATGGCAATGGCAGAGCGTCATTTGTCAGCGAAATTCAATCGCGGAGAGCATAATGTGGTTGATCACTATACATATACACTATGTGGAGATGGCGACTTGATGGAAGGTGTTTCTTCTGAAGCAGCATCTTTGGCTGGTCACTTGAAATTGGACAAGCTTGTTGTGCTTTATGATTCTAACGACATTTCACTCGATGGTGATCTAGATCGTTCATTTTCAGAAAGTGTTCAAAAGCGTTTTGAGTCTTACAATTGGCAGTACATTCGTGTAAACGATGGCAATGATATTGGCGAAGTAGCTGATGCAATCAAACAGGCAAAAGCGGATTCAACACGTCCAACGATGATTGAAATTAAAACGGTGATTGGATATGGATCGCCAAACCGAGCGGGCACATCAAAGTCTCACGGTGCTCCACTTGGTACTGAAGAAACGACACTTGCCAAAAAAGAATATGAGTGGCTGTTTGAAGAAGCATTCCATGTACCGTCTGAAGTGTATGACCATTTCGAAGAACTTGTTCAACAAAACGGAGACAAGGAAGAAAAAGCGTGGAACGAACGTTTTGAAGCATACAAAAAAGCGTATCCTGAATTAGCAGAGGAGCTTTCAAACGCAATTTCTGGTACACTTCCTGCAGGATGGGAGATGTCACTTCCGTCATATAAAGAAGGAAAGAGTCTTGCAAGTCGTGCATCTTCTGGCGAAGCAGTTAATGCTCTAGCGAAATCTGTACCAACGTTATTCGGAGGGTCTGCTGACCTTGCTGGATCAAATAACACAATGATGAAAGAAGAAGATGATTTTACTCCTGAAACACCTGCTGGCCGTAACATTTGGTTTGGTGTTCGTGAATTTGCGATGGGTACTGCCTTAAACGGTATGGCGCTACATGGTGGAGTAAATGTGTATGGTGGAACGTTCTTTGTATTTAGCGATTACGTTCGTCCAGCTGTGCGTTTATCTGCATTGATGGGTGTGCCTGTCACGTACGTATTCACACATGACAGCATTGCTGTTGGTGAAGATGGTCCAACGCATGAGCCAGTTGAACAATTGACGTCACTACGTGCAATGCCGAATCTTTCTGTTGTACGTCCTGCTGATGGCAATGAAACCGCTGCAGCATGGAGACTTTCACTTGAAGCAACCGATCATCCGACTGCTCTTGTGTTAACACGTCAAAATTTAAACACATTACCTAATACAGACAAAACAGCTTATGAAGGCGTTAAAAAAGGTGCTTACGTCGTGTCACCAGCTAAAGGTGACAAGGCTGATGCTTTGATTTTAGCGACTGGTTCTGAAGTGAACCTTGCCTACGAAGCACAACAAGAGCTACGTAAAGAAAATATAGATGTAGCAGTTGTTTCAATGCCTTCATGGGATCGTTTTGAAAAGCAATCCAAAGAATATAAAGAGTCAGTTATTCCAAAAGATGTAAAGAAACGTCTTGGAATTGAAATGGCTTCTCCTTTAGGTTGGGAACGCTATACTGGCGATGAGGGCGATGTTCTCGGAATTACGACGTTTGGCGCATCTGCACCAGGTGGAACGGTTCTTGAAGAATACGGATTTAGCGTTAGTAATGTTGTTACTCGTGTGAAAGCATTGTTGTAACAAGATGAATAGAAAAGCTGAGGACACGTGTCTTCAGCTTTTTCTATGAAGAGGGGGCAAGAAAATGATTTCTTTGTCTGTAGTGGAAGATCGCTTGAGTCTTATCGATTTACTGTTACTAGCGGATGATGATCGTGTATCCGTTGAAAACTATTTGCAGCTGGGCACTCTTTATGCAATTGAGTGTCATGAAAAAGTGATTGGGGCTGTGTTACTGATTCATCACACAGATGCAATCACAGAGATCAAAAATATTGCTCTGCACCAAGAGCAACAAGGCAAGGGGATTGGCAGTCAAGTCATTGATGAAATTGTCAACATTGCACGTAAAACAGGATCAAAAATTTTAGAAGTGGGCACAGCCAATAGCAGTATCGGTAACTTAACTTTTTATCAAAAATGTGGTTTTCGTATGGTAGACATTAAACGTGATTATTTTGCTCATTACAAGCCAACTGTCGTTGAAAATGGTATTGTTGGGCTTGATCTTGTTCTTTTTCAAATGGATTTGAGACACGAGGACAAAGAATCTTCGTGAAACGCTTGCAATGGAAAGAAAACGTTGTATAATCTACTTTGTTCTTGTACACTTTTATAGAGAGAAATGATAGGAGGAAATGAAAGATGACTACTTGGCTTGCAATAGTGCTAATTGTTGTAGCATTGCTAGCGGGGGTTGCGCTTGGATTCTTCATCGCACGTAAATACATGATGACGTATCTGAAGAAAAACCCACCAATTAACGAGCAAATGCTTCGTATGATGATGATGCAAATGGGAATGAAACCATCCCAAAAGAAAATCAATCAAATGATGAGCGCGATGAATAAACAACAACCTAAATAAATGAGATCAGCACTTCCTTTGTGGAAGTGCTTTTTATTTTGCTTGGGTCATCTAGTTGTTGTATTAGCTGTTATTTTCTAAAATAAAAAATCTTCTCAATTTTCTTTAAAGTTGTTATGATATAGAGATTATCGAATGATTTTTTACATATTGTCAGTCTGATTAAGCAAAATTGTACAGAACGAAGGAAGGGGAGCCATGAGAGTTTTTGGTTATTTGATGTGGTTTTTTAAGCAAGAAAAGAAAGCGTATATCGTGGGGATTGGCTTATTGTTGATAGTTGCTATGTTGCAGCTTATTCCACCTTGGTTAATTGGTGTTGTGGTTGATTCCATTGATATGGGGTCACTCAATGGGCAGGATTTAGCTAAATGGATGGGAATATTGGCGCTATCAGCGCTTGCGATATATGTGCTGCAATATCTTTGGCGCGTGATGATTTTTGGCTCTGCTGTAAAGCTTAGCCGTCAAATGAGGGAGAGGTTGTACGCTCATTTTACACAAATGTCACCACAGTTTTATCAGAAAAGACGTGTGGGTGATTTGATGGCGCATGCTACAAATGATTTGTCGGCCATTCAACAAGCAGCGGGTGCTGGGGTTTTGACACTTGTTGATTCACTGGCAACGGGACTTTTTGTTATAGCAACAATAGCGATTATGATTGATGCAAAATTAACGTTCATCGCTCTTATACCGATGCCTCTTATGGCATTATTGACGAATTATTATGGGACGCTCCTTCATAAAAGATTTGGTGTCGCGCAAGCAGCTTTTTCTGATTTGAATGATAAAACGCAAGAAAGTATCTCAGGGATAAAAGTAATTAAAACGTTTGGTCAAGAAAAGGAAGACGTTGAGTCATTTAGGGAATTGTCGAGTGACGTTGTAGCGAAAAATGTGGCTGTGGCACGAATTGATTCACTTTTTGATCCAACGATATCATTTATTGTTGGGTCATCATTTTTCTTGTCGATTGTATTTGGTGGGCGAATGGTGATTGCAGAAGAGCTTTCAATTGGACAGTTGATTTCATTTACGACGTACCTTGGATTGTTAGTTTGGCCAATGTTAGCGTTTGGCTGGTTATTTAATATTGTCGAACGTGGACGTGCCTCATATGAGCGTGTTTCTCAATTGCTTAATCATCCTGTAGATATAAAGGAGAAAACGGGAGCAGTGGATGCGCAACCATCAGGTGATCTTGAAGTTGACATCATCGATTTTAAATTTCCTAATGATGAAGCCTCAGCTTTGCAAGACGTCTCATTTATATTAAAGCGTGGAGATACGCTTGGCATTGTTGGAAGAACGGGGGCAGGGAAAACAACGATCTTAAAATTATTGATGAGAGAATTTGATGGATATGATGGGCAAATCTTATTTGATCAACGTTCCATCAATGAGTATAAATTAAAAGCATTACGTGGATCTATTGGTTATGTGCCACAAGATCATTTCTTGTTTTCAGCTTCTATTCGCGAAAATGTGGCATTTACTGATCCGAGTGTATCGCAATCTGTCGTTGAATTATCGACAAAATCGGCGCATGTTCAAGAGGATATTTTAGGATTTAGAAATGGTTATGATACGGTCGTTGGAGAGCGTGGTGTATCTCTTTCAGGTGGACAAAAACAACGTATTTCGATTGCTCGAGCTTTATTAATGGACCCAGAAGTATTGTTGCTAGACGATTCGTTGTCTGCCGTTGATGCAAAAACAGAGGAAGCGATTCTTTCTTCATTAAAAGAAACACGAGAAGGCAAAACAACGATCATTACGTCGCACCGATTAAGTGCCGTACAGCATGCGGACTTGATTATTGTTTTAGACGAGGGAAAACTGGTTGAAAAAGGGACTCATGAAGAGTTGATGGAAAAGCAAGATTGGTACTATCGTATGTATGTGAGACAGCAGCTTGAGGTATTAGTGGAGCGAGGGGGGACACGTCATGATTGAAAAAAAACAGCCGTTATTGTCAGGACACGATCAGTGGAAAGCACTTACCCGGCTTTTAACCTATACTTCTCCCTTTAAAAAGCCAATCACCTTTGCCTTTGTCTTACTTCTTTTAATGACGATTGGGGATGTACTTGGACCAATCCTAATTAAAGTATTTATAGATGATTTCTTAACTCCACGATCTTTTCCTTTTGAACCACTTGTTGCTCTCGCTGCAACCTACATTGTCATTCAAGTTGGGAACGTTTTTATCATGTATTTTCAGCAGGTGAAATTTCAAGAAATTGCGCTGAAAATTATTCAACAACTTCGCGTGGATGCATTTTCACGTGTGCAGGCTCTTGGCATGCGTTATTTTGATCAAACGCCAGCTGGTTCCATTGTATCGCGTGTGACAAACGATACGGAAGCGATAAAGGAAATGTTTGTGAGTGTACTTGTTAGCTTTATTCAAAGTGCATTCTTGATTGTCGGGATTTTTATTGCGATGTTCATTTTAAATGCACGTCTAGCCCTCTTCTGTCTTGTTATTTTGCCAATCATTTTTATGATCATGAAAACATACCGTAAATATAGTTCGGTGTTTTATCAAGAGTTGCGCGAACGATTAAGTCAGCTCAATGCCAAGCTCGCTGAGTCCCTTTCGGGGATGGTGATGGTACAGGCATTTCGTCAGGAAAAACGCATGCAGGATGAATTTGGCGTAACGAATCAATATCATTACAATGCAGGCATGCGCAATATTAAAATCGATGGATTATTGTTACGACCTGCCATTAATTTGGTGTATATGTTGGCGTTATTGATTATTTTAAGTTTTTTTGGTATCACATCGTTTGATGCAGCTGGTGGTATTGAAATTGGTGTGCTGTATGCCTTTATCAACTATTTAGATCGATTTTTTGAGCCGATCAATCAAGTCATGCAGCGTTTATCTATTTTCCAACAAGCGATTGTTGCGGCATCGCGTGTGTTTAAATTGCTGGATGAAAAAGAGTTAGAGCCGCATCAACACCCCGAGTCGAGCCGTTCGCTTGAAGAAGGTGAAATTGAATTCCGAAATGTGACATTTTCGTATGATGGAAAGCAAGAGGTCTTGAAGAATATTTCATTTCGGGCAAAGCCTGGTGAAACGGTAGCGCTTGTTGGTCATACAGGGAGTGGGAAAAGTTCGATCATCAATTTGCTCATGCGTTTTTATGAATTTGAAAAGGGTGACATTTTGATTGATGGAGAGTCGATAAAGAAGTTTAAAAAAGAAGATCTTCGTGAAAAAATGGGGCTCGTGTTGCAGGATCCATTCTTGTTTTTTGGAACGGTTGCGAGTAACATTCGTTTGTATAATGAGGCATTAACGGATCAAGATGTACGTGAGGCAGCTGAATTTGTACAGGCTCATACATTTATTGGGAAATCACCTGATCAGTATGAGCAACGAGTCGTTGAACGAGGAGCGACATTGTCAAGCGGTCAACGTCAGCTTATTGCATTCGCGAGAACGATTGTAGCAAATCCTAAGGTGTTGATTTTGGACGAAGCGACAGCAAGTATTGATACCGAAACGGAAGAGGCCATTCAGGTTGCGTTAGAACGGATGCGAAAAGGGCGTACGACAATTGCGATCGCTCACCGTTTATCGACGATTCAAGATGCCGAACAAATATTAGTGCTGCATCACGGGGAAGTAGTCGAGCGTGGGACACACCAGGAGCTATTAACGCAACAAGGACTGTATCATAAAATGTATTTACTACAAAATGGTTTGCCACAAGGGTAAGAATTTGCGTAGGTCAGACTACAGGCACATAAAATAGAACATAATAGGACTTAAAGGACCACTCAAAAAAGACCCACTTTCATTTAGTCGGTCCAGCCACTTTAGCGCTATTCATAGATGTTTGTTGCCGCTTTGTTATTAGAAGGGGGTAAACGTTATGCTTTCATGTAGGTTGAACTTAAGTTTGGTAAGTCTTGTGTATACAAGCGGTCATATCGATTTAGTAAGTCATCAAGTTCTTGAGAATATTGTATAGCTAGTTGAGAGGCTAAACCTTCCTTGGCCACAACATAGATCAGGACTTGTCTTTTTTTTTCAATTTGATTAAGTAGTCCGCACTGGTCAGCCATATGGTTGTCCTTTCGATGAGAACATGATTGGCATCATAACTCATACAGTTTTTGTCATCCCTGTAACTTAGAGTCTAGTATACAAAAAAGTGTGGTAGATATCAAAGTATATATCACTTTTTTGAAATTTTTTTTACCCTAAAAATTTGTCTTTATGAGACATTCTGACATATGATTCCCGAGGCGTCGGGGTCTGTCACAAAAAGTTTGGATCTCATTTGGTGTATATTGCTAAAATGTTTGGTAGAATAATTAAGGCATACAATTGATTCGTACTATACTACGCACTACATAAGGGAGGCATAATAGTGGCCGATTTAAATTTATTTTTGGCATTTGGCGCTGGTTTTTTAAGTTTTATCTCGCCTTGTGTATTACCGCTGTATCCAGCATTTTTATCTTATATTACCGGGATGTCTGTGAAAGAGTTATCTCAAGACAATGCCATGCTTCAACGTAGAAGCTTGTTGCATACGCTCTTTTTCTTACTGGGATTTTCGTTAATCTTTATTGCTTTAGGCTTTTCAACGACATGGATGTATGATTTCTTTTATGGAAATCAAAATCTAATTCGACAAGTAGGAGCGATCCTGATTGTTGTCTTTGGTCTATTGATTGTAGGAATGTTCAAACCAGAATTTATGATGAGAGAACGTCGCTTTGAATTTAAAAACCGACCTTCAGGATATTTGGGATCATCGTTGATTGGACTAGCTTTTGCAGCGGGTTGGACGCCGTGTATGGGACCGATTTTAGCGGCAGTTGTGGCAATGGCAGCAACTAATCCTGGATCTGGTATGATCTACATGATCGCCTATTTCCTTGGATTTGCCCTTCCGTTTTTCGTTTTATCCTTTTTCCTGAGTCGAATGGGCTGGATCAAGCGTTACAGTGCTCAGATGACTAAAATTGGTGGTTGGATTATGATTGGAATGGGAGTATTGTTGTTTTTTGATGGAATGACGCTAATTATCCGTTGGCTTTCACCGATATTCGGAGATTTCCAAGGTTTTTGAGAAATCTACAATGAGTATTGCAGGTCTTTTGGATTAGGTGTATAGTAATTTTATACTCCAAGATAAGGATGAGAACAATGCCGAATTTACTAATTGTGGATGATGCGAAATTTATGAGAATGACATTGAAAAATATGCTGAACAACTCGATTTACAACATCGTTGGAGAAGCTGAAAATGGGGAAGAAGCGATCGAACAATATCGTAGCCTTCAACCAGACCTTGTCACAATGGACATTACTATGCCCGTTATGGACGGATTGAGTGCAGCGAAAGCTATTCTAGGTGAATTTCCAGATGCGAAAATCATTATGTGTTCGGCAATGGGGCAACAACAAATGGTCATTGAAGCTATTGAAGCCGGAGCAAAAGATTTTATCGTCAAACCTTTTGATGGAGGTCGAGTCATTGATTCGATAAATCGTGTTTGTAAAATGTAATAAAGCACGCTAGCCGATTCTTTTAAAGAATCGGTTTTTTAAATGCTCAAATTAATGGGTCAAATCATTCATCAACCTTTTTTACAAACGTGTCGAAGTCCTATATAATAGCTTTATTAAGTTAAAGAGGTGGAGTTCGCATGCCAGTCATTTTGTCCACAATTGCCGCCGTGATTATGGGATTAGTCGTCCTAATGATACGAATGAAAGCTGCAAAACGACCTGTATCAGCTAAAAAAATTATTTTGCCCCCATTGTTTATGAGTACGGGAGCATTAATGTTCATCTTTCCATATTTCCACGTTACTCCACTTGAAGTGGCAGAAGCACTTCTAGTTGGCATGATTTTTTCAGTTTTGTTAATTAAGACAACTAAATTTGAAGTGCGCGATGAAGGAATTTACATGAAAACATCAAAAGCATTTCCATTTATATTAATGGGATTGCTTGTGGTTCGCGTGATTATGAAGCTTATCTTAAGCTCAACGATTGATGTTGGGGCATTGAGCGGGATGTTTTGGATCTTAGCATTTGGCATGATTGTACCTTGGCGAATTGCGATGTATCTTCAATATCGCAAATTGAGCCTAAAAGAATCAAGCGAAAGATCACAGTTCGCATAAGAAAAAGCAATCTCCAAGGATGTGAGATTGCTTTTTCTTATGCGAATAAATCTTCGTAAGGGTTCAAATCAATATTTAAATCGTCCATTTTTTTACGCAAAAATTTATGATCTCGTTTTGGAGTTGCAGTAATGTAACCGCGTATGATAAGGTCTAAATCAATGGAATTCGCTTGTTCTTTCAATGCGAGTTCGCCAATTTTCCCGGCGATTTTTTGTCTAGCGATATCACGGAAAAGTTCTGGAACTGGACTCACTAAATCTTCTAAAAGCGAAAGCTCACGATCCTGCCACAGGTGCCTTGATTCTCTTACATAATGTTCTTCCCAATCCAAATCAGATTTGCCATCTTGCTTTGGCATTCGTTTGAGGAACTTTCGGAACATAAAAAACCCGCCGATCGCAAAAAGTGTGACGAGTACGACAATCCAAACTAAAATAAACCATAAAAACCAACCTTCAAGCATTTTATCCACCTCAAATTTTTGTCCATTATTGATGCTTTCATTATAAAGGACAAGGCGGATATCGGCAAGAAATGGTTAAGGATAAGATGTAAGGCTTTCTACATATAAAAGGGAGGACATAAAAATGTTACTTTTACCCTTAGGTTTAGTCTTTTAAGTTGGAGTCGTTTTGTTCATTATTACATTAATATTGAAGAAGAAAAGCCTTAATTCTTCATATAACAATCTACCAGGAATTACAGGATTAGTTATCGGAATAGCCTTGTTCTTAATCGGATTTTTGATTGTTAGAGGTTTTGAAGGTGCAGCATATGGATTGTTCACAGCTCCTATTTTGATTATTTCTATACAGGCAATTATTTTGGGGAACAGGTCGAGATCGTTATCATGGATATGAGACCGTCCTTCAAGTCAGCTGTTAAATAAGCTCTTAATAACCCGGTCTTTGTGGCTGACCGATTTCATTTCGTTCGTTATATCTATTGGGTATTAGTTCGTGTTCGTAGGCTTATTCAGTCTTCTTGGCATGATTATGATCGTAAGAAAGTTAGAAGAGGCGTTATGTATTCCACAAAGCATCCCACAAATTAACGGAAGAAGATCAGTGGTCTTTGCAGCGTTATCTAGGGTTTTCGGATGAGCTTAAGTAAGCGTATTAAAAGAAACCTTTTCAAACTGGTTTTATAAAGCCAAAGAAAAGGTACTTCACTTGTATTTGCTTTTGCACACTTAATAAGGTCGCAATCGTTCTGACCGAAAATGAGTTCTGCAACATAATATATACCCAAATGAAAAAATAAATAAGCTTGGAGAAATTTCTCCAAGCTTAATCTTGATGTGAAGTGTAAGCGAATTAATTTGTGCATATTTTGTGATTGAATGTGTTTTTTACTGTTATGCACCTAACAAAAGAAGCTGTTATTACTTTGTTAGGTCCCTTAATGGTGTCTTCACCGTGACGAATGTATTACTTGATTTGTTTGTAGCCGAGGGAAACGAGCTGATGTAAATTCTCGCGACGAATGTTATAGAAATGTTTGTCGTCCGCCGTCACCGTTACATAGTCCTCCATCTGCTTTTCCGCTTCGTCAACAAATACACCTTCAACTTCACGCATGCAGCGTCCCTCCTTTCATTGTATCTCTATATTATCAGAAAATTTTTAAAAATGAATCGGTCAAAAGTATGAATTTTCTATACTTTCTATTCTATAATAATTTTTTCTCCACAGGGTGACTATTCGTCCGACTTTTTGCGATATGGAAGTGAGAAATTATTTCTCAACTTTTCATATACAAAGGAGCGAATGAACCATGATGTGGTTAAACAAATTTCAATCATTTAAATCAAAGGAAGAATTAACCTTGCTGTGGAACAACAGTTAAAAGAAAAACACGTATCACAAACTATTCAAGCCAAGCCTCCTCACGCTACTTAATGATGCAGCCTCCATTTATGATTATTACGGGATTTTATTGCGAGCAAAAGTGTCGATTCAATAATCTATGCTAATAGAAAATCGTCCAGAACCATTTAATGAAGTTTGGCATTCAACGATTTTCCAAGCGAAGCAAGGGCAGTTGAAATCGTTAAAGAAGTATTTATACCGTGCGTTTCAACAAGCCACACTCACAGCTGTAAGGCAAGAAAAACCTATTTTTAATTGGCTTGAATCATAAGGGTGGACTTGCGATACAGGAGGTGAAGGGGGAGAATGACCATGTTCCAAAATTTAAGAGGGGTGCTGTGGCCAAATTTATCTCATTGGTATCACCACAACTTAAATGAGAGGCAGGATAGAGGCATTAATTGGCTAAATGTTTGTAATGAAGTAAGGGTTGTCTTTAAATTTGTACTTTCAAAATTAGAAAAGAACCAATGAGACAAATATGCATGCCTTTGTCTCGTTGGTTTTTGATAGGAAAAGGTCGTCACCTATCGATGCAATGTGTTGTGATAATGTAAGACATAATGAGTTAATATCCATCAAAACCATCTTCATCTATCGAGTAATTATTGATTTTTTTTACGTTTCTTATTGTTTTGTTTTTGTGCCTCAGTAAGTGGTTCATTGGCAATTTCTTCGTTATATCCAGCCCCTGTACCTTGAGCACTTGCTGCATTCATTCCAGGAATGATATGTTTTGCTTTTCTTTTTACCATAGGGAACCCTCCATATGTTTAGTGATATCCGTTCTGTCCATTTGCTGAGCTGGAAGTTTTATGTTGTGGTTTTTGTTTACTTTTTTGTTTTGTTCCACCGTCTTTTTTCTGTTTATTCGTGCTCACTACAATCACCTCCCAAGGTTATTTTTATTCTTTCCTTTTACAAAAAAAGCATCCTAGAAAATCTAGGATGCGAATAGTGCAAATGATTTTAATAAAAATTTAGCAAAAAGGATATTATATCTTTACATTCAAACTAAATTTGGACAAATAAATCTAAATTTTTACCTTCATAAGAAAGACAACGAAAAACCTTAAGTTAGAAATAGTTCATACTCATTGCCTCACGTATCTCTTGCATTGTTTCTTTTGCTACAAGTTGTGCTTTTTCTGTACCTGACATAAGAATTTCATAGACCATTTTTGGATTATTTTGATACACTATTCTTCGTTCCCTCATTGGTTCAAGGAAATCGTTGATACTTTGAGCGATTTTTAGCTTGCATTCCATACATCCGATTTGCCCCTTTTTACAGCTTTCATAAATTTCATCGGAGCCTTCTTTACGAAAGGTTTGATGATATGCATAGATTGGACAAATGTCAGGATGACCGATATCCATTTTGTGAACTCGAGCAGGATCAGTTGTCGCTTTTTTAATCTTCTCATTGACCTCTTCTTGGGTGGAATCCAAATGAATGGCATTTCCAAGGCTTTTACTCATTTTATTGTTTCCATCTAATCCGATAAGCCGTGGAACATCCCCGATGAGTGGTTTTGGTTCCAATAACACAGGTTTATAAAGTTGGTTAAATCGACGCACGATTTTCCTTGTTTGTTCAATATGAGGAAGTTGATCCTCACCTATAGGAACCAACGTCGCCTTACAAAAGGTAATATCTGCTGTCTGACTTACAGGATAGCCAAGGAATCCGTAATACATATCTTGAAAGCCACGTTCCTTAGCTTCCGATTTAATCGTGGGATTATGGCGTAATGAATTCACCGTCACAAACATGGAAAAATAAGTGGTTAACTCAGCAATCTCTGGAATCAAAGATTGAACAAAAATCGTTGCCTTATCAGGGTTAATTCCTGCGGATAAATAGTCTAAGGCCACATTGCGTAAGTTTTGCTCGATCAACTCTGGTTTTTCAAAGTGAGTAGTCAGTGCTTGAACGTCTGCTAGTAATAAGTATGTTTCATATTGATTTTGCAACTCCACTCGGTTTTTTAAGCTCCCAACGTAATGTCCAAGGTGAAGTTTTCCTGTAATCCGATCTCCTGTTAATATACGCTCTTTCATTTATGATCCTCCTAATAATTTTTCTTCTATGATTTAAACTTGAGATCCACCAGTCATCATCCATGGACATCACCCCCTTTAAGAAATACAAAAAACCTCGCCCAGTAAAGGACGAGGTTAACGTGGTACCACCTTTTTAAATCGCAACAAGCGATTCGCTCTAAAGTACAGTAAGAGTAGAAAATCCTTACGATACTCCTCTCTTGAAAACGGGAAGAGAATCCCGGCAACGCCTACTCATTGTTCAGCGAGCGATTCAGAAGCCCATTCGATATCAGGTGAGGATCGGTTCACAGCAACCACCGACTCTCTGAACCTCATAACTGATACGTACTTGTTCTTCTTCTACATCGTTAATCCGTTCATGTTTTAATTTATTTTATAATAAACGGAAATGGTCAAAAAATCAAATGACATAACTTGCAAAAGGAGGGAACAGTTTATGGTCCCTTATTATGGTCAAACTTGGATCTTATGCAAGGCAGGACAAGGTCTCAAACTTAAAGAAATCGGAAGCATAGAAAAAACTATATTTATATTGGATTACGTTTTAAATAAATCGCTGCGTCGTCGTGTACAACGAGGAATAAATAAAGGAGAGACCATGAATGTCTTAGAAGCATTCGTTTAATTAGAATCTTCTAATGATCGTGCCATTTCATCACCAAAGTTGTTTAAAACGAATTCCTGCTCTTCAGATTCACTCATTATTTCATAAGCTTCACCAATTGTTCCATCTTGGTAACCCCAGAAGTAGTTATGGTCTTCGACTACGGTGTCAAACTCTTCATTCTTCCATCCTGTAGCAATCTTTAATAAGTCATCTTTCAAGTCAAAATTGCTGTTAAAAATAATATCATAAACCTTTTCAATCGTATCTGGAATCAATGGAATTGCTCCCCATTTTTCTGTTGCTTTCACTTTTTGGTGTACCATTTTGTGCATCACATCAATAACATCCTCTTGGGTTGAATCATTATCAATCCCAATATCATATTGTATTACATCGATCTTCATTGTCTGCTCAGTTTCTTCGGATTCCGCACCTTTCACCACTTCAGATTGGACTTTTGCTTGTTCCTGTTTCTTACTATTCTCGCGAGAAAGGTCTAAGCCTACATACATTCCTATCCCAGCGGCAGCTATTACAGCGACAGTAATTAGAGTTATAATCATTTTTTTCATAAAAGTCCTCCAATTCTAATGTTTTTTATCAGACTGAAATTTCGTGATTGTAACGTTAAAAAAGTGTGTACCATCCTTATTGACTAATTGAATTTTTTAAATTACACTGTTTGCCTTTGTTGGTTTTGTTTTGGTTCTTACTTTCACTTCGACACTGTAGAGATGTATTCCTTTTTTTATGCCTAAAAAACCTTGTCACACAAGGGCTGAGGTGTATAAATTCATTCAATAAATAGATTGCAAAAAACGACCATAAGTTCCATAATGAGTCTGTCGAAAGTCTCATCCATCCATTCCCTCGGTTTACTATATTCTCTTACATTCGAGTTTCATCTTTCTTTTGATATAATAACTAACAATGATCGTAGAAAAGAGGAGTCGTTTCATGAAATTTATTCATACAGCCGATTGGCATTTAGGGAAACTTGTCCATGGTGTATATATGACAGAAGATCAAAAACAAGTCATTAAAGAACTAATTGATATTTTAATAGAAGAGCAACCGGATGCACTTGTTATAGCGGGTGACCTTTATGATCGTTCTGTGCCCCCAACAGATGCTGTTAATCTATTAAATGATACATTGCATACAATAAATGTCGACATGAATATCCCGATTGTAGCAATTTCAGGAAATCATGACAGCTCAGAGCGTCTATCTTTTGGTGCATCTTGGTATCGTAAATCTAATCTTTATATGACTGGTAAATGGTTGCCAAATCAACAACCGGTTGAAATAAAAGGTGTCAGGTTTCATCCTGTTCCATTTTCAGATCCAGGTCCAATTCGCGAGGTATTGCAACAGAAGGATCTTACTTCGCACCATGATGCAATGAAAGCAGTTGTTGAAAAGATCGTCGAAAAGATGGATTTGTCTGTGCCGAATGTGTTTGTAGGACATGCGTTTGTTTTAGGCGGTTCAACTAGTGATTCTGAGCGGACGTTATCAGTTGGAGGATCAGGATGTGTTGGAGGAGAGCTATTCTTACCCTTCACCTACACAGCTCTTGGTCACCTCCATAGTCCTGATGCAATCAAACACGACACCATTCACTATTCAGGGTCTCTGATGAAGTATTCATTTTCCGAAGCAAAGCAGCGAAAAATAGTGAAAGTCGTTGAGATCAATGAAGAGGGTGCTGTAACGGTCACAGAAAAACCATTAAAAGCTGAACGTGACATGCGTGAAATCAAAGGTTATCTACAGGAACTGATGGATGAAGAGTTTTATCGTACGCAAAAACGAGACGATTTTTTAAAAATTACGTTGCTTGATGATGGAGCGCTTATCGATCCAATGAATCAATTGAGACAAATTTATCCGAACGTATTGCATCTAGAGAGAAAATTAGCGCTTCGAGATCAATCTAAACGAACGACAGCCTCATTGGACGCACGTGAAGGAAAAACGGATATTGATCTATTTAAAGAATTTTATGATCAAGTCACGACAAGTGATTGGTCATTACAAAAAGAAAATAAGCTGACGACCGTTTTGCAGCATGTCAGAAATAAGGAGGATCAATCATGAAGCCGATTACGTTAACGATGCAAGCGTTTGGACCTTATGCAAACATTGAACATATTAACTTTCGTATGCTAGAAAACCGTACAATGTTCGTTATTTCTGGAAAAACAGGTTCAGGAAAAACGACCATTTTTGATGGCATTGCTTTTGCTATCTATGGTCGTACGAGCGGGGAAGAACGTACAGGTACAGACTTACGCAGCCAATTTGCGAACGCTTCCGTGTTGACGGAAGTAACACTTCAATTTAGTTTGAAAAATCGCCACTATAAAATCATTCGCTCGCCCCAACAAGAAAAACAAAAAACACGTGGAGATGGATTTACAACCATCAATACAAAAGCAGAACTATATCAACTCGATAATGGTGAAGAACGCCTGCTTGCGGGAAATGTGAGAGAGGTTGACGAAAAAATCCGCTCGTTAATGCAACTTGATTTCCATCAATTCAAGCAAATTCTCATGATTCCACAAGGTGAATTTCGCAAGCTATTAACATCTGATAGTAAAGATAAAGAACAAATTCTTCAAAAGCTTTTTCATACGGAACTATTTAAAAATGTTCAAGACCATTTGAAAGAAAAAGCAGGTCATCTTGAACGACAAGTGGGGCAATCGAGAATGGAACGTTTAAAGTGGATTGGATCGATCGACCCACTCGACCATGAAAAGTTAAAAAACCTTCTAACAGCTGACTCGATTCATGAAGAAATGGTTTTATCACTAGCGAAGAACTTAGTAGCAACTCAAAAAGAAGAAAAAAAACAGCTCAGCAAGGAATTAGCGACTGAACGAACAAAACGAGACCAATTAATGAAAGAAATGGAGAGAGCCATCTATATTGATGAAGCGTTTGTGCAGCTTGCACGATTGAAAGAAGAGGTTCAAGAACTGACACAACAGCAACAACAAATAAATGAACAAAAAGAACGCATTGTCGTTGCTAAGCAAGCAGAAAAACTCTGGCCGGTTAGAAATGAGCTTAACGAGAAAAAGCGAGTTTTAGAAGAGCGAGTTCGAGAGATCAAATCTTTTGAAAAAGCACTGGATAAAGCAACATCAGACCTTGTATCCGCAAATCAAGCGGATCAAAAGCTTGAACAACGAAGAGAAGAGAATGAATTACTTCAACAAGAACTTCATGATGTATTGGCTCTTGAAGACAAAATAACTGAGCGAAAATCATTCGAACAATCTTTAACAAAGATTACCCAACAAGGAATGGTTGAAAAAAAGTCACTCAATCATATGGAAGAACAGCTCAAAACCACGCAGCAAGAAATTTCTATGCTAGATAAAGAACTTTCACAATTAAATGATTCTAAACTGCAATCATATGAAGAAAAAGATCAATTACAGTCCAAACGCTATGTCCTTCAATTAATTGAGCGAGCTCTCCGGATAAACAGTCAACTTAGACAATGGACAGACCGGATTGTCTTACTGAAGGAAGAAAACATTCAAACAGAAAACCAAGTGAAAGAAGCGAATGAAGAGAAAAAAGAGATTGAACGCCAATTTTACTCTTCACAAGCTGTCATACTTTCGCGTCAATTACACCAAGATGAACCTTGCCCCGTTTGTGGATCAAGCCATCATCCAAATAAGGCCACGGGTGACGATCATCATGTGTCGGAACAGGAATTAGCTATCGCTGCTGAGAAGTGGCAACTAGCTTTATCTGACCGTGAAAAAGGACTTGTTGAATTAAACCAAGCAAGCGAGCGTTTGAAAGAAATCAATTTAGAAAAAAGTCAAATGACAGTAGAGCTTGAGTCAATTCTTGGTGAATTCGAATGGACGAGATTGGATCAAATTAAATTGTCAGTGGGCGAAGAAATCGTTCAAAAAGAACAAATCATACGTAAGATGGATCAAGATACAGCAAGAGCGAAGCAATCTCTTGCAAAAAAAGACTCGCTCGTAAAATCACTCGAACAGCTTACGGTCCAGTTTAATAATCAAACGATAAATGTACAACAAAAGCGTGACCAATTTGTCGAGGCACAAACGAATTTAAATCGACTAAGCGGAGAGATCCCTAATGAATATTTGGATGAGGTACATTACCAAAAGAAAATCCAAGAATTAAAAAACCTAATCTCAAGCTTTGAAGCACAAAAGAAACAAGCAGAAGAACAAGCATCTCATTTAAAAGAACACCATCAAACCATTTCAAACCGATTAGACCAAACACGAGAAGAGCGGGACAAGGAACAACACAGACTCGCTGAAATACAAACAAAATGGCATCAATCATTGGAAGAGTCGGCGTTTGAAGACGAACAACACTTAATAGAATCAAGAATTAGCGAACTCGAACTTGCCCAAAATGAACATCATGTTCAGCAATTTGAACAACAATTTTATTCGACGAAGCAACAGATGAACACCAAGGAAAAAGAACTCGAAAACATAGAGAAAGCTGATCGAACGTTGCTCAATGAACAACTGAAGAAAATAGATGAAATATTGCAGAACATAGAGACAAATCATCATAAAGTCACATCGTATATTGAACGCCATGAATCACTGTTAGATCGAATTGAAGAAAATGCTCGTGCAACGGCCACTCTTGAAGAAGAATATTCACTGGTGGGTCACTTAGCTGATATGGCAAACGGTAAAAACCATTTACGGTTAACGTTTGAACGATACGTCTTGGCATTTTATTTAGAAGATATCTTATTCATCGCAAACGACAGGTTAAGCAAAATGACCTCTGGACGTTATCAACTTTTAAGAAAAGAGGACAAGTCTAAAGGCAATGTTCAAGGTGGACTCGAATTACTTATATTTGATCAATACACGGGGCAACAGCGCCATGTCAAGACTTTGTCAGGAGGAGAGGCGTTTAAGGCATCTTTGTCTCTCGCTTTAGGACTTGCTGAGGTTGTTCAATCGCATGCAGGTGGAGTATCGCTTGAAACGATGTTTATCGATGAAGGATTTGGTACACTTGACCCTGAATCACTTGATCAAGCTATCGAGTCACTTATGGATATTCAAAGCAGTGGAAGACTGGTTGGAGTAATCTCACACGTACCTGAACTAAAGGAACGCATTGATGCGAGACTTGAAGTGGAATCCACACAACAAGGCAGTACGACAGCGTTTTATTTCACTTCATAGAGTCGATGTCACAAAATCTACATGTTCCTCCGCTTTGATCCGTTGTGATTATGTCGTCGTTTATGTACAATTAGGTGGCTAGATCAAGAACGAGTATTGAATGGAGGACATACATATGAAAAAACGCATAATTATTGCAATGATGGCAGTTATTACAATAATCTTAGCGGCTTGTTCGAGTGGGTTCGAAGGGAACATGAACCGTGAATTAGGAGACTTTTCTTATACTAATCAACAACATGAAACAGTGACACTAGATGATATCAAAGGAACACCGACGTTAGTTAATTTTATCTTTACAAATTGTGACACGGTTTGCCCACCAATGACCTATAATATGTCTCAAGTTCAAGCTGAAATTGAAAGCGCAGGAATTGAAGACTATCAGATCGTCTCTTTTAGTGTGGACCCTGAAAATGATACGCCAGAAGCATTACAAGAGTTTATGAGTGCCTATGAGATGAATGAAGACAAGTGGAATTTCTTAACAGGTTACAGCCAGAAAGAGATTATAGAAATTGCACTGGATTCATTTCAACAGATCGTTGCTGATGATCCTACAACAGATCAAGTCGTACATCAAACATTCTTTTATTTAATAAACAAAGATGGAACCGTTGTGAAAAGTTACGACGGGATTACTGATGTTCCAACAGATGAAATCGTGTCAGATTTAAAAACTGTGGCTAAAGAATAGTAAATAGTACAGAAATAAGAAGGTCCTACGCTATTGTAGAAATTTGTCGAGATGACAACGACTCCCACTACAAAGGTTTTATAACATTGTAGTGGGAGTCGTTGTGTCGTCAAAGTGAAAAAAGAGGCGAGGGTTGTTGTCTTCTTTCGCTTTATTTATTTTTCAATTGGAACTTATCACCAGTACAAGCCATTTTCAGAAGTTTTTCGTATGAAAGCCAAACGTATCAAGTTGATGATGTTGAATTTTTCAAAGCTCGGTCTTTTGAAGATGTTCATACACTGTCGTTTGGACAACGAGATATTGACGGCGTGCAGACGTTTTTAGGATTCACAACGAATTTCACGCAGAAAGCAATGGAAGGAAAGGTGACGAACACATGCGAAAAAAAGAATGGGTGTTATTATCAACCATGTCTTTTATTATGATGACGAGTGTCACGGTTATTGTAGTCGAGTTTGTATCACCACCTTCTCCTGACATTCAAGAAATTCAAGAAGAAATGGAACCGAGTGAATTTGATCAAGAAGTTCCTCAAGAAGCAGAGCAATCGAGTGAAGGAAATCAAGAAACAGAACAAAATCAGTTAAATGATGAGGAATCAGTTAACGATCATTCCTCTCAAAGTGAACAACCAAAACCTGATACACAAAATCAACAACTAGAAAACGTTGAGGAAGAAACAGAACTAAATGCTGAAACCCGTGTGAATGAAATGTATCAACATCAAGACCACGAAGAACGAGATCAATCAATTGAAGAATTGTACCCACCAAACCTTCCCCAGACTCCTGATAATCCTACAGTTGAGATTGATAAAGAAGAATAAGTAGGTTCACGTGAATGTATAATCAAGTCATTTATGAACACCATATAAAAAACGAAAAAATTTCTTCCTTCAATTGTTGTTTATCGTTGTCGTTCTTTTTCCTAGCAGTTTTTAAACGAGGTAAAGTTTCAATTATTGAATGATCACGTTTCAGTCATCAAGTAAGACTTTAGTCTCGTATTACCCTCATTCGTCTACACTGACTTGATGATTTTTCTTTTCAGGATACGCCCCTTGTTGTTTTCTCGATTGCCAAAATGTTTACGGGTTAATCTTGTATTTTTTGCTCATTTTTGTGTTCCAAAGAGATAATTTACTCACAACATAAGGAGAAAATAATGAAAAAGATTTCGAATGTATTTTGGATTACGATTACCATGTTGCTTGCAGCAACAGTGTATGCGGTTGTAGCACCTAGTAGTTTTGAACAAGTAACGGCAAACATACAAGCATTTATTACATCCTCTTTTGGGTGGTATTACTTAATATTAGTAACAGCTATGGTTATTTTCTGTATCGTTCTTGCTTTGACCCCAATTGGACAAATTCGTCTGGGTAAACCAGATGAACGTCCAGAATATTCAACAGCGTCATGGTTTGCGATGCTATTTAGTGCAGGAATGGGGATTGGACTTGTATTTTGGGGCGCGAGTGAGCCAGTGCTTCACTTTGCATCTAATCCACCGCTTGCCGAAGCAGGTAGTGATCAAGCACTTAGCGACTCGATGCAGTATTCGTTTTTCCATTGGGGCCTTCATGCATGGGCCATTTACGCAGTTGTTGCCTTAGCACTAGCCTATTTTAAATTCCGTAAGGGTGAGCCAGGACTAATCTCAGCTACGCTTGTACCGTTATTTGGTAAAAAAATGCGTGGCGGTTGGGGAGTCGCTGTGGATGTACTAGCTGTATTTGCTACCGTAATAGGGGTGGCAACTACGCTTGGCTTTGGTGCCATTCAAATCAATGGTGGATTGTCATACTTATTTGGTATTGACATTAGTTTTCCATGGCAACTTGGTATCATTGTGGTAGTGACGGTCCTATTTATGATTTCAGCTTGGTCTGGAATTAGTAAAGGGATTCGTTATTTATCAAACACAAATATGGTGCTAGCCCTTATTTTGATGGTGATCATGTTAATTATTGGACCAACCATGTTGATTTTGAATTTATTTACAAATTCTTTAGGTGCTTATGCGCAAAATTTAGTAGAAATGAGTTTCCGAATTGCGCCACTTGATGAAGAAAACCGTTCATGGATTGATGGGTGGACGATCTTCTATTGGGCTTGGTGGATTTCTTGGTCACCATTTGTAGGGATCTTTATTGCACGTGTTTCACGTGGACGAACCATTCGTGAATTTATGGCAGGGGTGCTGTTGCTACCGTCACTTTTAGGCTTTTTCTGGTTCTCTGTATTTGGTTCAAGTGCGATCGATGTGCAAAAATCGGGCATTGATTTAACAGGCCTTTTAACAGAGGAAGTACTATTCGCTGTCTTTAACGAATATCAATTTGGTGTGATTCTATCTGTCCTTGCGATTTTGTTAATCACTACGTTCTTTATCACATCTGCCGATTCGGCAACATATGTCTTAGGAATGCAGACAACGAATGGTTCATTGACACCATCTAATGCAGTGCAATTGACATGGGGGCTAGCATTATCAACGGTTGCTGTGATCTTGCTTTCTGCAAATGGTTTGCAGGCACTTCAAAATGCCTTAATTGTCGCCGCCTTCCCGTTCTCGTTTATCATCTTACTCATGATGATCTCGACCTATAAGTCGTTGAATCAAGAGCGAAAAGATCTCGATCTTTAAGCTAACGCCTAAACGCCGTGATATTTGATACGATATTAAACAAATATTAGAAAAGACTAAATAAGAAAACATCCCTTTCTACATTAGGAAGGGATGTTTCTTTTTTATGATATTTTTTAGGCTGTACGCCTATATTATGGACGTTAGCCTGGTTCTTGTGGTGGACATGGTGAATGAATATAGAGACATCAACAGGAGAAATCCTAAAAATGAATTCCGTTAACCGTGTGAATCTCTAGCCTGCACAATTCATCATCAGCTACAGATGCTTCTACGGTTGATTTAGTGACTTTTTTACCAACGAGTGTAATAGCTTGTTGTAGACCAGTTGTCGAATCGAATTTGATAGTTTCTGTAGTGTTCCCATTCTTAGATTCCAATGTGACTTCAGCCTCGCAAGTGTCAGAACCGGGGAGGAATTCCACATTTATAAAAACAGGTTGAGGTTCTATGTTCTCATAAATGATATTGGTTGAATCATTTGATGTTAGCGCTATCTCGTCAGTGGTGGCGTCGTTAGGTTGCGTTAGGTTCTTAAAACTAAAACCAAAAATTAACGCGGAGGCTATTCCAAGGAGTAACAGTCCTCCAAGCAAGATGACAACAATAACGTTACACCAACATGATTTTTGCTTATGGCATTGACTCAAAATTTACACCCCCAAACCAATCGAATACAGTTAGTGTATTCATAAATATATTAATCGGTCTTTGTTGTGGTTATTCTCTTTTTTTTATACTGTTTGGTTCCATAACTTAAGAGTTATGCAACTGCACACATACCCCGCTCATCTTTATTAAGAATGGTTTCGGTACAAGTGGTACAATCCAGGCTGCACTTACTTAATAACTTCAAATTATGGAAAGTCTAGTGATATTAAAAACATTTATGAACCTCCTAATATTTGTGGTGACATATATGTTTTCTTATTTCTTGACTAAATCACAAAAATTGATGATGAATTAATTTTCCTAATACACCTTATAACTATTTTGCACAAAATCTGTTTTAGGACTAATGGTACTTGACAATGATAATCATTATCAAGTACTATAAAACTCGATCCTGTATAGTGATAATCATTATCATTAAAGAATTGAGTATTGAAAATTCAAGAGTAAAGGATGGGTGGAATTGTGCGAGATACATACAAAAAGGACGAAGATGTTACAAAAATGATACAAGAAGTTTTCGATAATGAAGAATATAAAACTTTAGCATATATCCGTTATGAAAAACCTAAATTGGAAGAGGCATACGTTATGAATTTATATGCAGGAAGAAGAGGCATTTTTCAGCGTTTGTTTCAGTCACTTATACGAGAGAAGATAATCAATGAAGAGAGGGTATCATGGCTAGAAGGAGTTGAGATAAGTATTTGTGTCCAACTTTCTAATGGAAAATGGCTTCAGTCTGTAGTGAAGAAGCGGCATTCACTTGGACGATTTGATTTAGCGGGGGATATAGTGATTTATAGTAACGAGTCTTCTAAGATACTTACACATCCTGTTGAACTGCTAGAGTTGTTAAGACATGAAGGATTGTTAAAGGAAGTAACAGAAAAGCAGTACCATCGATTCAAAATAGAAATTCAAAATGGAGTGGCTAATCTAGCTTTGGCATTAACAGGTGCTGGACTAAGAAAGCATGAGTTAACTAGGCTAGCTCATATAGAGGGAATACAAACATCCTTGGAATGGGTAGTCAAACAGAGGAAGGAACGCAATAGCTTTAGTCCACTTGCATTTTATGAACAATGGGTCGTTGAAGGTCATTCCCTACATCCAGGTGCTAAGACAAAACTTGGTCTTAAGGTGGAAGATGTTGTGCAATATTCACCAGAATGGGGGGCAACACCGCAGGTAGCTATTGTAGCGGTTTCAAAAGACTATTGTCTTACGACTTCTGTTGATACCCACACTGTGACAAGTTGTTTGTTTAAAGAGTATGAAGGATTAAAATCAAAAGTTGAAAAAACCTTGCTAGATGAGGGCGTCAGACCTACTCAGTTCGAGTTGATTCCTGTTCATCCATGGCAGTTTGATCATACTATAGGTACTCTGTACAAAGAAGAAATCGAGCAGAAAAAAATTATACCCATCTCAGATTTTTGTATTCCAACACAGGCATTGGTATCTTTTCGTTCGTTAGCCCCGATTCAAAATTGGGGACAGAAAAAGCATCATATAAAGACAGCGGTAAATGTGCAGACAACTAGCGCTGTGCGTACCGTATCACCCAATTCCGTGGAAAATGGGCCAAGTCTTTCAAAAATATTAGCTCGCATCCAGGTGAAAGAAAATAATTTTGGTGGTCGTTTTGTTGTACTTCAAGAACGGGCAGGTACTTACTTTAACCCAGTAAATCAACAATTGACAGAAGATGAACGGTGGACACAGCAAGCCAATCTAGCTTGCATTTTACGGGAGAATCCGGAGAACTATGTAAATAATGAAAAGGAAATTCCTATGGTTGCTGCAGCACTTTTAGCAGAGTCACCGATTAGTGGGAAAATCATTGTTGTTGAATTAATAGAAGAGTTAGCTAGGCAATATCAAATATCAAATGTAAAAGAGGCTGCATCTTTATTTATTAATAAATATGCTCAAACTTCATTACCGGGATTTTTAACTTTAATGGTGCGGTATGGAATTAGTTTGGAAGGTCATATGCAAAATAGTGTTTCTGTATTCCGTAAGGGAGAGCTAGTAAGGATTATTTTAAGAGATTTCGGAGGTGTGCGCATTCTACCGGAAAGATTGGAGAAGCAAGGATTTCAAGCGGAGTTTTATCCTGGTTCATCTATCGTAACAGACAAAGTAGAACATATGCGAAATATTATCTCATATTCTGTTATGCAAAATCATTTTGCCGAATTAATTACATGCATCGTTCGTGAACTAGGAATTGATGAGAGGCTGCTTTGGAAGCAAGTCGTTTCAGTATGTACATCCGTTTTTGGTGAACTGAAGAAAGACCCTTACATTGCCCAGGTAGCTATTGCAGATGAGAAAGCTCTTTTTCAACCTATGATTAATTTGAAGGAACTCACAACGATGAGACTACGAGGAGATCTTACTTCCAATTCGTTTACGAAAGTTCCAAATCCAATGATGGAATGGAAGGGAGAAATTCATTCATGAGTAAAGGGAGAACACAAGTTTTTGAAAATGATGTTCTGAGTAAGGCGTTTAGGACCTTTAGAAAAGGATATTTACTACAGGATGAAATGGCGACCCTTACTTTTTTGCAAAGCCATTATCCTAATATGGTCCCTTCATATGTGGATTCCCTAACAAAAGGACGTCAAGGGATTTTGAGTCGGTTGGTGGGGTCTATGTTGCGTGAAGATATCATGGGACTTACTTCAAATTCGTACAATCTGTACGCCACAGGTTCTATTCATGCTTTAAATGTTCCTTCTATCAGTGAGGAATGGCAAAGGATCATTGAAATGCTATACACATATGGAATAGAGAGTAATAAAGCCTATAAATTATACCCGCTTTTTGGGAGTGATTATCTTGTTATTCCAGTAAGTCAAACATATGCCTTTAACCGAGTAGAATTAGATGGTAGTGTTTTACACATTTCCGGAGATAGAGTTCGAGTTATAGAACAGGCTGTGGAATTACTCCATTTGATGCGTTGTAAAGAAGAAACTCACTCTAGTAGGAAAAGCACTTGGGTGAAGCTAGCTGAGGAATTAACTAATGGAAGTGCGAATTTAGCACTTTCATATACTTATTGGGATCAGAAGAAAAAAGATATACAGCAAAACGCTGCTATACACGGAATGACAAATACGATCGACTGGGTGCTTTTTCAGAAGAGACAGGATCAAAAATTTAATTCAAGTTTGTTTTTCGAGCAATTATCCATAGAGGGACATAATCTTCACCCTGGTACAAAAACAAAAATAGGTATGAAACCAGAAGATGTGTTTCGTTTTGCGCCTGAATTTGATGGAGTCGCTAATATTCAATTTGTCGGCATTAGGAAAGACTATGCGGAGTGGTGCATAATAGATGAAACCGAAAAAAACGCTAATGCCTTTCTTTTTAAAGAGTATCCAAAATTGGAAGCTGCAGCTGAACAGGAATTTACGCAACAAGGGCTTACCGTTACCGATTATGTATTCGTTCCTGTTCATCCTTGGCAGCTGGAAAAAGCAATACTTAACATTTACAACGAAGAAATCAAGGAAAAGATTGTCGTTCCTGTACGTGGCATAGTAGTACCTTCTGGGGTAACATCTTCTTTTAGAACCGTCGTACCGCTGTCGAATAAGCATGCGATAAAGGTGTCCGTCAACAGTCAGATGACGTCTACAGTTCGCTCCATCTCAGCAAATACAACAAACAATGCTACGGTGTTTACGAGGCTGATTCGTACGATTATGGAACAGGAGAAAGACTTGGGGGAAAAGTTTGTGCCTGTCTGTGAATGCGCAGGATTTAATTTCAAAATTAAAGAAACGGAAGCGCTTATATGTAATCAAAAACTAAAAAGTCGAAATCTATCTGCAGTGTTACGTGAGAATGTAGAAACATTTGTAGCTATTGATGAAGTAGCTATAGTAGGAAGCTCTCTGTTTGCTGAATCACCGATCACAGAAAACCCCATTTTTGTCGAGTTGATAGAAAAATATATGGAAAAAAGAAACGAATCGTCACTTCGTATGTCTGCGTTCCAATTTTTCCTAGAATATGTATCTATCGCACTTCCAGGCTTTCTTACCCTTATGATTAAGTACGGAATTGGATTAGAAGGACACCTGCAAAACAGTGTGATGGTATTTAAAGAGGGACGTCCTGTTCGAATGCTATTCCGTGATTGGGGAGGAGCTAGAGTTTATCGAGATCGACTTCAAAAACAACAAATACAAGTGAATTTTTATCCTGGATCCGTAACAATAACTGATAGTCTTAAGGAAATGCATAATAAGGTATTTTATACTGCCATACAAAACCATTGCGGTGAATTAATTTTGCAAATTTGTAAACATTTTGGATTCCAAGAAGGGGAGCTCTGGAAGGAAATTCATAAGATTTGCGATACAGTTTTCAATCAACTCGAATCTTTATCCCAATATGCCGAAAGCGCTCGTATAGACAGAGAGGCATTATATCAAACGAAAGTAGATCACAAGGCTCTTACAAAAATGCGCTTAGAACCTGAAGAGAAAGATTATACCTACGCAACTGTTCCTAATCCTCTTCATAAATTCAGGCTGAAGGATAAGGAACCATGGCGAAAATAGAAGCTCAGTTACAGCAACCACCACGCTTTGCACTTCGCTCTAAGACGTTTGGCATTTTTATGTCTGGAAGCTTAGTGACACGTATAGGGGATTGGATGGATTTAGTCGTATTGAACTGGGCGGTATTACAATTTACAAACTCACCTCTTCATTTAGGGTTGATAAATGCTTGCCGTTTGGTGCCAACTTTTATATTAAGTGTCCCTGCTGGTATATTAGCTGATCGGTATGATCGTAGAAAACTGTTAATTGTCCTTCAATTTGGTCTGATGTTGTTAACATTTTGTCTTGGTTATATTGTTGATGCAAGACAGTCATATGTTTTTTTCGTGTTCATTATAACAGTAAGGTCTATGTTGGCTGCTATGGAACCGCCTATTCGCAATGCGTTGTTACCAGATCTTGTACCGCAAAGTTCTATGGCTAGTGCAATTGCAATTAATACGACGGTTATTAATCTTTCTCGTATTATTGGCCCGGCTCTTGCAGGAGCGTTGCTTGCAGTCACTGATAATATTGCCAATTTATTTTATTTGAATTCGTTGGGTATGCTCGGTGTAGTAATCTCTTTGATCATGATTCGTTCTTATCATTTTCCAGACTATGGTAAGGGGGTCGGAGAGAAAGTAACGTTGCGTGACTCAGTAGTTTTTTTGAAAAATCACCAATCTGTACAGTCTCTACTAATTTTAGCGATTGTACCAATGGTATTTGGGTTTCCTTATACGACGATGATGCCATTATTTGCTAGGGATCTTTTAAACCTTGGACCAAGTGGATTTGGAGTACTTTTATCTATCTCTTCCATTGGTGCATTAGTTGGGGCTATCTGGCTTTCTCTTGGTAGAGAGATCAAAGCTATAGGGAAGTGGTTGATATATTCCATTCTCGGATTTGGAGTGTCTTTACTTTTATTTATATGTACGTCAAATGTGTACCTAGCGGGTATAGCGATGTTTCTTGTTGGGTTGTCAAGTCAAAGTTATCGGACGATGAGTCGGATTACTATTCAAATGCAAGTCCCAAATCATCTGCGAGGTAGGGTTTTGAGCATAGCCTTAATGGATAGAGGATTTATCCCATTAGGAGCAATACTTATTGGGGCCATTGCGTCTTGGGCAGGTACTACATGGGCAGGTGTAGTGATGGGCTTAGGCTGTATTGTAACAACTTTTCTTGTCGTTAACAGTAGACGACAAATCTGGAAATTATAATGATTTTGTAGGAGTGAATTAATTAATGATAGAAAATACCGTACAATCTCTCAAAATGGAACGAGAGCAGCCTTTTTGTGCCTATGTATATGATTTATCGAAACTTCGTTCCCATGTAAATAAAATAATGACAACCCTCCCATCAACATGTCAATTATTTTATGCTGTTAAGGCTAATTCAGATGAAACGCTACTAAAAACGTTAGCTCCAATTGTTCGTGGGTTTGAAGTAGCTTCTCTAGGAGAGATTGAGAAAGTACGCGCTGTGGATAAAAAAATTCCAATTCTTTTCGGTGGTCCCGGGAAAACAAAAGAAGAGATTGAAGGGGCCATTCACCATGGAGTTTCCTTTCTTCATGTTGAAAGTATCTATGAATTACAGATGGTTAATCACATTGCTAGTGAAAAAGAGACAACCGTATCGATATTGCTACGTGTTAATCTGCGAAGATCCGTTCCAAACGCACAACTGAAAATGGCGGGTGTACCGACACAATTTGGAATTGATGAAGCAGAAATCCCCATTGCGATTGCTTTAGCAAAAAGTTTGCCAAACATAAAGATCCATGGTTTTCATTTTCATGCCATGTCTAACAATGTTGACTCTAAAACTCATGCCGACTTTGTGAACCATTGTTTTGATAGGGCAGAAACATGGGAGGGGAAGTTTGATATAGACATTTCCTACATAAATGTTGGTGGAGGTATGGGAATCAATTACAAGGAATTAGAACATCAGTTTAATTGGGACGATTTTACGAAGCGCTTAAAGAAAATTTTAGATAAACGAAATCATTCTAATTGGCAGGTGTTTTTTGAATGTGGGCGCTATATCACATCATCGTGTGGTTACTATGCAGTAGAGATATTGGATATTAAAAAAAATCATGGTCATTATTTTTGTATCATTCGTGGGGGAAGTCATCACTTTAGACTTCCGGCAGCTTGGAAACAAAATCACCCTTTTACAATAATTCCAATAGAAAATTGGTCGTATCCATTCAAACGTCCTGAAGTAAACGAGACTCTTATTACTGTAGCAGGGGAGTTATGTACCCCCAATGACGTACTAGCGAAGGAAGTATTCGTTTCACGGCTGAGAGTTGGCGATATTCTCCTTTTTAGTTATGCTGGTGCGTATGGATGGTCTATTTCTCATCATGATTTTCTCAGCCATCCTCACCCAGAACAATTATACATACAAATTGAATCTATTAATAGTTCTGAGGGGAAATTGGAAGAGACAAGCGATGATGGTATTCATTCTTTTGTTGATCCGTTGATCCTGAAAGGCTGAAGTTATCTTTCAAAAGAGTTAGAATGAGTCTTTACTATCATTGTCTTGGGGTCTACTAATGATAGGCAGTCAGCCCCCCTATATACACAGTATATAGGGGGGCTTTAAAACAAAGTTTGATAATTTATAAAAAAGTCTGATCGTTTAAAACAAAGTTTGATAATTTATAAAAAAGTCTGATCGTTTATAATAAAGTTTGATAATTTGTAAAAAGTCAGGAACATGATACCAATATACTATCATTTAGATGATATATTTCAGTGTCACTTCCATTCTATTCTATTTAAATTTTCATTCACTACCTCAGTAACAAATACACGCTGTCCAGCTTGACCACGAAATTTAAGAAATTCGCCTCTTGGTTGACGTTAGTCTTGTTTTGTTGACCCTCTAAGTACACTGAGCGGGTTAGATCGTCACGCTCACGCCTCATTTTCATTTCCTGCGTCACTTCTCTACGCCCTCTATAATCGTCTTTAAATGCGTCTGCTCATCTGCTAATAGCAGCCAATTAATAGACATGATCCGACAAAAAATTGGTCAATTTCATAAGTGTAACATTTTTTACTGAAGTGACTATTGCAAAGTCTAGTATTTTATTTAATTTTTGCTATTTTACTGAAATTTTTTTGGTAGAATAGATTCTAGTAAAAGATTTAAGTTGTTGGAGAAAGGAAGTGCTTCATGAAAAAAGTGCGACTGTTTTCAAGTAAGAAAATGAGACCGAAATGGTGGATTACGTTAGCTGTGACCTCCACCATTTTAGTGGGAGCATCACTTGGTACATTGAGTATGTATAATTGGTCCTTTAACCAAGCGATACAAGGATTATTTCACACTACAAAACAGCCATCTGTAGAAGTTGCCGCAGTGGAAGACAAGGAACAACCTGCTCCTTCAGATGAAGGTCCTTTAGCTGATAATGAAAAAGGTCCAAGATTGTCTAAGGTGACAAAAACTGAAACGCCAGACCCTGCTGAAGAAGAACTAGATGATGTGACACCATCAGCAGAAGAGGAAGACGAAGAAACACCAGAAACGATTGTGGAACCAGCTCCTTCAAAGGATAATGAAAAAAATCCAACATCTCCTGAAGAAGATGAAACGCCTGATCCTTCTGAAGATGAACTAGATGATATAACACCACCAACAAAAGAGGAAGACAAAAAAACACCAGAAACGATTGTAGAACCAACCTATGTGCAAGGGGTACTTATTTCGAATAAGCAATACCCTCTTCCTGCTACCTATGCTCCTGGTGAGAGCGCAGAAGCAAGAGGATCATTTGCAGCAATGAGAACAGCAGCAGCTACGGAAGGTTTTGATTTAATCGCATTTAGTACCTATCGATCTTATGACCATCAAGTTGGTTTGTACCAGCGCTATGTGGATCAATACGGTCAATCTGCAGCTGATCGCTTTAGTGCGCAACCAGGCTATTCAGAGCACCAAACTGGCTTAGCCTTTGATATAGGTGAAGTTGGTCAAGAAGCTCATTGGGCGGAAGACAGCTTTAAAGATACAGCAACAGCAAAATGGCTAAATGAAAACGCTCATGATTTTGGTTTTATCTTACGATATCCTCCAGGCAAAGAACACATCACTGGATATCAATATGAATCCTGGCATTTTCGCTATTTAGGGGTAGATCTGGCTACAAAAGTTTATAATAGTGGTTTAACGTTGGAAGAATATTTAAATATATAAGATTCAAAAACCTGCCGAAGACGATGTACTTGGCAGGTTTTTTAGTGAAACTTTTTTCTTTTTCAAATTAAAATGGTATTATGCGAGTTTATGTGGATTTGAAATAAAGTCGTACCGTCTTTAAAAAGATGTACCGTTTTGAATAAAGTTTAACCGATTTAGCAGGGGGATCTTGAAGAAAACGTTGCTGTAGAAAGGTTTATGAAAAGTTCTGATCAAACTTTTTTATAAAAATTATATACTAATTCACAAGAAAAGAATCCATTTTGATCAATCTTTTTTCAAAATGGATTCTTTTTATTAATCATAAATATTTGGTTTTGTGAGGTGTTTTTGATCAAACTTTATTGCAAAGCAACATATAGGGGGGCTGTTAGTATACTGTTTATAAAGTTACAATCTTTCTATTCGTGCGCGCTTATGATTACGAACGATTGGGCATATTTTACAAAAATTATCTTTGTCTCCAACTAAATACGAATAACAACAGGTTGTACGTTTGAGAACTGTTTGATTATTTTGTTCAATGTGTTGTTTTGAATTGTTATATATTAAAAATGGATTTTGATCGTATGAGCCAAATAAAGAGCTTGTCGCCTTTTTCAATATATAGTGGAAATCATTAGCAATCGTGTGGTGAAAGCCGCTAAACTGTGAATCGTCTAAGAGGTTTTGGTACATCCATCGAATGTAAATGTAAAGGTTTTCCCACATGATTTTTTTTGATAACTTAGTAGTCCTATTTATTTGGGTAAATAATAGATCAACATGATCAGCAAAAACTTGCTTTAGTATATCATCTCTCCATTTGAGTCGATTTAAATCAGAAGCTTCTTCTATTACTAAATTATCAAGTTTAAAAGAGGGGAGCCATAAGACATCAGATTCTTCTAATGTTTCAACAGAGATGTTGTTAATTGAAAAATCAACTCGTTTATTAAGTGCACTCATTGAATAAAGAGCAATAAGTATTGCGAAGCTGTATCTTTTCACAAAAAGGGAGGCAGCTACCATAACGTTAGCTGATTTGATTTTTTCTTTTAAGTGAACCAAAAACGTATATAACTGTTGTTCATCTAGTAAGTCTACAGTTGGAATGGACAATACAGATGGTTTGGTTTTCACCGTTAATCGATATTTTTTCTCTAAAACTTTTAGTTCCTCATGAGTAAATGAATTCATGATGTTTTTTCACCTCATTCATAATGTGTCTACCCTTGCCATGAGGAATACACATAGGGGTTCCAAATAGTGGGTCAGCTGTCACGTCACAATTCATATTAAAGACGTCTTTGACTAACTTAGGATTAATCATTTGTTCTGGTTTTCCATAAGCAAACACTTTTTTATCTTTAATAGCGATAAGATGATGAGAATAACGGAAAGCTAAATTTAAATCATGGAGAACCATCACAATCGTTCGACCTTCATTTTCATTGAGTTCAAATAATAGGTCTAAAATTTCAATTTGGTGGGTCAAATCTAGATAAGTAGTGGGCTCATCAAGCAAAATTATATCTGTATCCTGTGCTAA
This sequence comes from Jeotgalibacillus marinus, assembly GCF_040801915.1. NCBI lineage: Bacteria > Bacillati > Bacillota > Bacilli > Caryophanales > Caryophanaceae > Jeotgalibacillus > Jeotgalibacillus marinus. The sequence goes on from NZ_JBFMIA010000011.1 coordinate 48,741, forward strand.
AGTCATAGCGATCCAGGCACGCTGCCTTTGACCACCTGACAATGAGTCTACTAATCGATCGGCAAGTTCTTTCATACCTGTGGCTTGCAGCGCCCGATTTACGAGTTCCTCGTCTTCTTCCGACCATTGACGATACCATGTTTGATACGGATAACGCCCTTGTTTTACTAATTGTAAGACAGTTAGTCCTTCTGGAGCAATCGGACCTTGTGGTAAAATGGCTAAACGCCTGGCAATTTCCTTTGTAGGAAGTTTTGATATCGAGTCTTGTTCAATTAAAATGGAACCGGATTGGGGTTTTAACAAACGGGCTAATGAACGGAGTATCGTCGATTTCCCACAACCATTACTTCCGATAAATACTGTTATTGCTTTCTTTGGAATCGCTATATCCAAGTCATCTATAATAATAGTATCTCCATACGACAATGTTAGTGACTTTGTTTCTAATGCTCTCATTTTGTTCGCTCCTTTTTAACCGTTTCGTTGTTTATATAAGAGATAAATAAAATAAGGCGCTCCAATGATTGCTGTAAATACACCAGCTGGTACTTCAATAGGTAGGAAGAATGTTCGTCCGATTGAATCAGCTATTAGTACTAAAATAGCCCCAATAAGACATGATAACGGAAGTAATGCTCCAAACGAGGAACCAACAAGTTTTCTCGCGATATGTGGGGCCATTAGCCCAACAAATCCAATACCTCCAGCAAATGCAACTGCACTTCCGATAAAAGCAGAACTTATTAGCAATAATAGAAAACGCTGTTTTTGTATGTGTGTACCCACTCCAATTGCAATTTCTTCTCCCAACTCTTGAACATTAATATTTCTTATCATTACAATAGTAATAAGCAGTAGGGTTATTGTAATAGGAGTCAAAACCCAGACATTCGTCCAACTGGAACCGTAAACAGATCCTGTTATCCAAACATTTGCTTGACTTGCTTGATAGATTGGGCCAATCAGCATAAACATTGTAGTCAATGCTTTCGTTAATGCCCACATACTGATACCGATTAAAACAAGACGCATAGGAGATAAGCCATTTTTCCATGCTAATATGTACAACAAAAAAGTTACAACTGAAGCTCCGATAAAAGCACTTAGCGGTAGCCATTGAATGCTAACAGTTAGAGCATTATTTTCATCACTAAAAATCGCTAAAAACAATACAACTGCTACTGAAGCTCCGCCTGTAATACCAATTATATCTGGAGATGCTAAAGGGTTCCTAACAACAGCTTGTAAGATAGCTCCAGATGCAGCAAGGCTCATACCAACTAGGATAGCGATCAAGATTCTAGGCATACGAAATGAATGAACGATTAATTGTTCATAGGCATTCCCTTGTCCGCCCAATATATTAACCACTCGCAATGGTTGTAAAAATTGCTCTCCCATCCCGCAACTTACTAGGAATACCAATAATAATATAAAGAGAAAGATGCTATTCACCCAAATGGCCTTTCGATCAAGTAAAATCGACACATTCTTTTTTTTAAGTCGTAGAGAAAAATATTTATTCATGATTTATATCCTCCTTTACGAGCAATGTAAATAAAAAATGGCGTACCAATAAATGCTGTCATCACTCCAACTGGTACCTCCTCGGGCATAATTATGTAGCGAGCCCCAATATCAGCCAGTAATAGCAATATACCTCCTAAAACACCGCAATAAGGCAAAATCCAGCGAAAATCAGTCCCCACCAATGTGCGGACGATATGAGGAACAATAATTCCTACAAAACCAATTGGACCCGCTACTGCTACAGAACCACCAGCAAGTAAAACGAAGCAAACCGTCATGGTCAAATTGACTGTTCCAGTCTGAAGGCCTAATCCTTTGGCTACATCTTCACCCATCGTTAAAACATTAATTTTTGGTGAGATAGATAAGGCCAAAATTGTGGCAACCAATAGATAAGGAAGAACGGCAAGGAGGATATCCAAATCTCTTCCTTGAACGGAGCCAGCAAGCCAAAATAGTGCTTGATCAAGTGCTGATTCGTCCATTACTAACAGTCCCTGAGTCAAGGAAGAAAACAACGCCGCAATCGCAGCGCCTGCAAGTATTAATTTCATTGGAGTGGAACCTGCATTTCCCATCCCGCTGAAAAAATACACGATACAGGAAGCAAATGCTGCACCTGCAAATGCAATCCAAGTAAACGCCTGCAACGAACTAATTGAATAAAACATTAATGCGACCACAATAAAAAAGCTCGCACCAGCATTGATTCCAATAATATCAGGTGAAGCAAGTGGATTTTTCATTAATACTTGCATAAGTGCACCTGCAATTGCTAGGCTACTTCCGATTGCAACACCAATTAATGCTCTCGGAAGACGAACTTGTTGAATAATAATATGTTCATTGGAACCGTCGAAATGTTGGAACGCTTCAATAGCTGTTTGTATACTTGTATTCGTATATCCAAGGACAATACTAAGTCCCATACATATAAGTAATATACATATACTTCCTATCAATCCAAAAGTTTTTCCCCTATTATTTTTTAGTAGCATCGCTTACTTCTCCCTCAATTTTCCGATTTCTCTATAAATGAAGTGTAGGAGATGAAAAAAAAAATGTCAATGATTTTGATAATCATTTTCAATTAGTCGTTGACAGGGAGATTTAAATTTTATAACATCTAATTGTAAATGAAAATCATTATCAAGGAGAGGGATTATATGATTACATACTTTAAACAAAACCGTTTTTCTTCGTTGTTAGCGAGCCTTATACTTATAGCAATCTTTACACTTGCAGGCTGCGGCAATGACAAAGAAAGTTCTGGAAAAATGGAAGGTTCAAATGAAGCAAAAACGACGGAAAATAAGTACTATCAGGTGGAACACGCAATGGGAACAACCGAAATTAAAGAGACACCTAAACGTGTAGTTATATTAACAAATGAAGGCACAGAAGCCCTGTTTGCATTGGGGGTACAACCGGTAGGTGCAGTTCAATCGTGGACGGGTGACCCTTGGTACGATCATATGAAGAATGAAATGACAGATGTAGTAAGCGTTGGTAAAGAAGGGGAGCCGAGCTTAGAAACAATCGCTTCATTACAACCGGATTTGATCATCGGTAACAAAATGCGTCATGAAAAAATTTATGAACAATTAAATGCAATTGCTCCAACCGTATTTGCTGAAACATTACGTGGTGATTGGAAAGAAAACTTCAAACTTTATGCAGAGGCAGTCCAAAAAGAGGAAGAAGGTAACAAAGTAATCGCCAATTTTGATCAAAGGGTTGAAGATTTGCAAGGTGAACTCGGTGAAAAGTTAAATCAAAAAGTATCCATTGTTCGTTTCATGCCTGGAGATGTTCGGATATATCATAAAGATAATTTTTCTGCTGTAATCCTGGACCAGTTAGGTTTTGCCCGTCCTGAAGGACAAGATCAACCAGACTTTGCAGAAAAAAATGCAACAAAAGAGCGTATCCCTGCAATGGATGGTGACATTTTATTCTACTTCACATATGATCCAGCAGAGAATCAAGGTGAAGCAATGAAATTAGAACAAGAATGGATCAATGACCCATTATTCAATAATTTAAATGTAGCTCAAAACAACAACATCCATAGAGTAGATGATGCTATTTGGAATACGGCTGGTGGTGTTAAAGCAGCTAATTTATTTTTAGATGATATCGAAAAATATTTCTTAGAAGACAAATAAAAGACGCATGTTCATATCACAGATCATCATCACTAATTATTACATATAGTCCATTAATATACTAAAGTAAGCAAATAAAAATGTCTCTTCACCATTCTCTGTGGCATCACGAAACCCCTTCTCTTAACGGAGAGGGGGTTTGTCTTTTCAAGATCTTTTAATCTGGGGGTAACCTCATTCAATCTATGATCGATCGAATAAGGCTACTGAAAATAATGGGGTCTACCACAACAAAACAAATATGAGGAGAAACTCAAGCTTATTTAAGTTCAGCAAACTTAATAAATGTTCTTTCATCTTCAATCAAGCCGCACGCAGCACATTGAACACGATAGTCTGGTCCTTTGTAAGACATGTGAATGGGGGAGAGTTGATCGTTTTTGTACTCTTCTATTATTTCACCCGACTGAGGATCTATTTTAATTGGAAGAGGTTCTTGCTTAATCATATTGAAACGAGTACGATTCGTTTTACAGTTTGGACAACAATATGGTACGGACATTTTATATTCTCCTTTCAAGTATATTCATGGAATTATTTTTTACAGGTTTTGAAGAATTTATGTAAACTTTATTTTTATGGAGGACATCATTATGTCGAGAAAGTGCTAAAATTCACTGACTTCTTCAATCGCGAACATGATGGTATATCAGACTTCTTGAATTGGAAAGTGAAAGCGAGGATTAAAATTTAGTATAGATTCCTCTCTTATGATCAAAAGAACGAAATAAGAGCGCTTTCATTTTCTGTTACTGCTTTTCAACTAAGACTGTGTCAATGGTTTGATATTGAAAAGTAGTTAGAAATTGTAGAAACAATTCGATTGTTCTTGTTTTAAATTTTGATGTATTCATGACGCAGAAATATTGTCTCTCTATCGAATAATTTTTTATTTTAAGTGGAGTAATCGTTTGTGAAAAAATCTCTTTTTGGATGGCCGATTTTGAAATGACAGAAATACCTAAGTATTCCTCTACTGATCGCTTAATCGCTTGAGGTGTACCAAAAGACATCATCTTTTTAGGGGAAAAATTTAAATTAGAAAACATTTCTTCTGTTAATTTCCTTGTGCTTGAACCAATGTTTCTTAAAATCCAACTTTCATTTGCTAATTCTTCTAAGTCTACTTCTCTTGAACGTGCGAGTCGATGGTTTGAAGGAACAATGATCACCAATTCGTCTTTCATTAAAGGGAATACCTCCGTTTTATTCCTATCTATATGGAAATCGTCTAGGATTCCAAGATCAAGATCTCTATTTAATAAATGGGATGTAATGTTCTCTTTATTTTTTATTGTAATGTTCGGTGAAACATTTGGATATTTACAAACGAATTTTGATATGAGTGTCGGCAAAATATATTCACCAAATGAATAATCACTACCAATTGATAGTGGACCATCTGCTTCGTTGATCAAATTATCAATCTCTTTTTGGACTTGTGCGTACTGATCTACAATGTTTTTAGAATGGAAATATAAAATTTCCCCTGCTTTTGTTAGCCGTACGTACTTATTTGAACGCTCAAATAGTTGTATACCATAGTAGTTTTCTAGTTTTTTGATATGGAGAGACACTGCAGATTGGGTAAGATGTAGTACTTCAGCTGCTCTAGTGAAATTTTCTTTTTCAACTACGGTAGTAAATACGATAAAATGGCGGTCCATCTTCAAAAATCTCCTCCTAATCTATGTTTTTTATCTTACCATGATTTTTTTTTATGTCGATCATTAATTTTTTTAATTTTACATCTATTTTCAAATTAAATATGATTATAAATGTACATAATATTTTGAATAGGAGGAATATGGAGTGAATTTAACTTATCCACGTCGTGTATATACGGAATTTGTTACACCTCTACAACACCTAAAAAAACTATCAAGCATGTTAGGTGGTCCTAATATTTTTGTGAAAAGAGATGATTTGCTTGGTTTAACAGGTGGTGGAAATAAAACAAGAAAACTTGAATTTTTAGTGGCTGATGCATTAAAGCAAGGTGCAGACACGTTAATTACTACTGGTGGAGTCCAATCGAACCATTGCCGAATGACCCTTGCTGCTGCTGTTAAAGAAGGGTTAAAGTGCCGTTTGATCATCGAGGAAAGAAATCACAAATACAATCCACAAGATAACGGGAATGTTTTTCTTTTTAATTTGCTTGGTGCAGAACAGATTAAGGTTGTGCCTGATGGTACGGATGTTGCAAAAGAAATGGAAATCGTAAATGAAGAACTAAAAAAAGATGGAAGAAAAGGCTATATCGTTGCTGAGGGTGGTGGGAATGACCTTGGAGCTCTTGGCTATGTAAATGGTGCGCAAGAAATCTTAAAGCAAGCATCTGAAATGGGAATATCACTAGACCATATCGTAACACCAAGTGGTAGTGGAGGGACTCATGCTGGCTTAGTGACGGGATTTTATGCGAGTGGTAGCGGAATTCCTGTCACAGGAATTAATGTTCGAAGGAAGAAAGCTGCTCAAGAAGAAAAAGTTTATAATATTGTGAAGTTAGCTAGGCAGCGTATCGATTTTAATGAAGAAATTCCTAGAGAGGCAGTAAAATGCTTTGATGAATATTTAGGTCCTGGCTATGCGATCCCAACCGATAAAACATTTGAAGCGATACATTTGTTAGCTCAAACAGAAGGTCTCTTACTTGATCCTGTTTATACTGGAAAAACAATGGCAGGAATTATTGGTTTAGTAGAAAAAGGATATTTCGAGGGGCAGAAGAATGTTTTATTTCTTCATACAGGTGGAACCCCATGCATTTACGCGAATACGTCTACTATATTAGAACATAATCACTCATACGTAGAAACACTGGTAGAGAGTAGGTAACTGGTAACCAAAGCCTTTGTACGGTGTTTTGTCAATGAAGAGCTATCCGAAAGGGGCGGTTAGCATCTTCTTCTTTTATGCACCTTACAAGGGGAAATGATGAATATTTTTTTGAAAGCGGATTCATCTAAAAGGGGATGGGGTTTTGAAAAAAGAAGAAGAAAAAAGACTTGAAATGTATGGGGGAGTATTTGGTGGTTTAATTCCTTTACTTATTTTAATTGCTTTTTTAATTACATTATCCATTGCTCAAAGAGGTGGCACACAAGCTTTTTGGGCTGGTGGTTGGGTTGCTTTATCAGTTGGATTACTGCTTGCCAAAAATAAGAATCATTATATTAGTACTTTCATGAAAGGCATGTCTCAAAAAAATGGCATTGTCATTGTCGTGGCATGGATATTTGCAGCAATCTTCGGACAAATTGTACAAGCTGCTGGTTTGGTTGATGGGATCCTATGGTTCGGTTTAACAACAGGTGCTCAAGGCGCTGTATTCACAGTACTTGCATTTTTCTTAGCCATGCTATTTTCTGTTGGTACTGGGACTTCAAACGGAACTTACCTAGCTTTACTTCCTGTTCTTTACCCGGCTGGTGTGTTATTAGGCGCCGATCCAACGATGCTCGCAGTAGCCATCCTAGGTGGTGGAGTTTTTGGTGATAATGTTGCACCCGTATCAGATACAACAATTGCGTCTGCATACTCACAGGGGGCAACATTGAATGGGGTTGTACGAAGTCGCTTCCCGCTTGCGATTTCAGCGAGTATTATAGCGATCATCGTCCTGTTTTTTGCTGGGGGAGGGGGGACAGTAGCTGATGTACCAGAAATGGAAGCTGCTAATTTAGATCCTAAAGGTCTCCTTATGTTAATTAGTTTGGCGGTAGTCATTATTTTTGCATTAGCAAAGAGACATGTCGTTGAATCACTCATTTATGGAAATATTTCCGCGATTATCCTAGGTTTAGTAACTGGAAAATTAAATTTAGGGAGCGTTTTTAGTATTCCGGGAAACCCAGGAGATAGTACCGGATTGATAGAAGTAGGTATTGCTAGTGTGACAGGGACGATTGTATTTGCCTTATTTATTCTAGCCCTTACTCAAGTGATGATCGATAGTGGAGTGATGGACACCTTTCTTAAATGGGTTCAAAAAAGGAATATTAAGTCACACCGTCAAGCAGAGTTTTCGATTATGTCAGTTGCAGGAATTGCATCCGTTGTCATTTCGGCAAGTGCACCTGTCTTATTGGTAATAGGTTCTACGTTTGTTAACCCATTTGGAAAGCGCTTTAATTTATCTCCGGAGCGAAGAGCAAATGTCATGGAGTGCATGGTGGTTGTTGTGTTTTTCATGATCCCTTGGAATCTATCTGTCATCGTATGGTATAATACGTTGACTTCTACTGCTCAAGCTTGGAATGTTGCATACCCGAGTCTACTATCATCTTTCTTAAATCCATATTCATGGGCAATGTTAGCTGTACTGCTTTTCTCGGTCATCACAGGTTGGAACCGTACATTGTCTAATGGTGTCTCAAGGAAAGACGGCGATACTGAATTAAGTGAAGTTAAAGAAGCATAATACCTTCGTAAAGAGAGAGAAAAAATGGAAAATATAATGATTTTGATTATTGTGGTTTTTTTCGCTTCACTGTTACAAGCAAGTACCGGATTTGGTTTTTCAATCGTAGGTACACCTTTTCTTTTATTACTTTTACCCGCTCAATCAGCGATTCAACTGAATATCATCCTTTCACTTTGTCTTTCTATGTTTATGATTTATAGTATTAGAAATGAAGTGAATTTCCCTTTACTTAAAAGATTAATATTGGGAAGTCTAATTGGAATCGTTCCTGGCTTGCTGTTGTATTTGTTTCTAAATATAGACATTTTTAAAATTATAGTTGGCACGATGATTATTCTTTTAACCATTCTACTTATTGCAAAAGTAACAATCAAACAAACAAACAGAAGAGATGCAGTTGCGGGAGGTATAGCTGGATTACTAACGACAAGTATAGGGGTTCCGGGTCCTCCATTACTCCTCTATTTTTCAAGTACAAGTTTGGATAAAACAGCCCTTCGTAGCACGACCTTAGCCTACTATCTATTTATTTACTTGATCAGTTTAGTTATGCAAATTTCATTTGGAGGAACAAATGCGGAGGTTTGGACGTCATCTCTAATCGCTCTCATTCCTCTAGTAGCTGGTATCGTTCTAGGACAGTATTTATTTAAATGGATAAACCAAAGAGTATTCAGAATTATCACTTATGTTATACTTCTATTTACAGGTTGTTATATGTTAATCGGTTCATAAAGCTAAACTGGTAGTGTATGCAAGCTGTGAATCTATTAAATTATACTTAAAATAAGAGAGGGGAAATTAAAAAATGGGCATTATTAACACAAAGAAGGCACCTCAAGCAATTGGACCATACTCACAAGGAGTCGTAGTCAACAATTTATTCTACAGCTCTGGACAAATTCCATTAACACCTAATGGAGAATTAGTTGAAGGCGGAGTGATTGAACAAACACACCAGGTCTTTAATAACTTAGAAGCCGTGTTAGATGAAGCAGGTGCCTCACTTGATACAGTGGTGAAAGCAACGGTTTTCATTAAAGACATGAATGATTTCCCTGTTATAAACGAGGTTTATGCAGAGTATTTTGGAGACCATAAGCCTGCAAGATCATGCGTTGAAGTTGCAAGGTTACCGAAAGATGTTCAAGTTGAAATAGAAGTGATCGCGCTTGTTAAGTAGATACTGAGAAAACGGCAAGAAGCTAAATGGGCTTCTTGCCGTTTTTTTATGTCGATATAAAAGAGTGTGAATATTTATAGGCGAAGATGTGAATGAAAACAATTTATTCCACGTACCGTCAATAATTTAGTGTAAATATGAGGATAGCCGAAGTTGTGGCATTGTAGTAAGGTAGGGATCGTTAAAATAAGTCGAAAAATCAGAAATTTTCATGAAAAAATCCACAGATGTGTTATACTCAGAAATAAGAGGAAGAGAGTATATCCTGATTTTTTCCGAAATAAACCGGTGGTAAAGTATGAACGTACAGAAGAGAAGCTCTTTAAAGAGCTATAGTTGAGCCTAGCATCTTTAAATCTTCCATACTGGAGTGATCGGAGTGAAAACTTTAGACAAAACGTTTGGAGTTAGAGTAAAAGATATCTTGGAAAAACATGAAATTAAGCAAAAAGATCTAGCTGCAGACTGTGGAATCAATATAAGTTCGCTAAACAAGATATTAAATGCAGGTAGAGAAAGTGACTTTCGCAAAATTTTAGCACTCATACAAAAAATAATTTTGATGGATGGCAATTTACAGGAAGAAGAATTCATGTCATATTATATTCGTGAAATTCAGAACCCTATGAATATTAAGCCGGCGATGGAATATTGCGATACTCATGACATGCGAGAAACGTTAGAAATGCTGTGTGAAAGAGCTGATTATAAGGCTGATCACAAGAATAGGCTAAAAGAGTTTTCGACCATGTACAGGCTAAACATGGAGAGAAAAGATCAACAAGACGAAAAATATGTATCGAAAGAATTGTTCAATAAAGTCATTTCGCAGAATAACAAAACGAAAGAAATGAAAATATTCCAATTGATCTTAGAATTAGAGAACTATCATCAAGAAAGAAATTTTTATAAGTTAATAGCTTCTCTTCCGAAGTTAAAAAACCAACTTGATCAAAGTGAAAACAACTTCCAAACACCATCATTTAAAATGCGCTTCAATAAACTGCTACAGACTATCTACTTACGAAATATATGTGATTTTAAGAAAGCAAGAGAATTAGCGAATGAAGCGCTTGATCTTTCAATTGGTAAACGATTTGATGCTGCATCCTATGTCAACCTTGGTGACTCCCATATACACGATGCAGACCCCACTCAAGCTATAAGGTACTTAGAAAAGAGTATAAAACTTTATAACGATATAGGATTAGATTTTGCGGCAAAAATGATGCGCAATAAGATTGAGTTTATCAGTATTTTGAGAGGACGAGAAATTGACTGCATAAAAATCGAACAGAATGTAGCCTTGAAGTACATCATAAACGGTCAAAAAGAAGCAGCTTTAAAAATTCTTGATAAATTAGATATAACGCCTGAGAGGCTGTACATGAAAGGTGTGGCTACGGATGACCCTTCATATTTTTGGAAGTCCTTAGATGGATTTATGAAACGTGGAGATCGACTGTACGGGTTGTTTACCGTCCAAGAATTAAAGAGGTTAGGCGAGCGAGCGGACACGATTGACATGGTGTATAACAACATAGAAGAGGTGAAACACTCATGAAACAACTATTACTAACTTTGGCATTTGTTTGTTCGATTCTCGGACCTTTTGCGGAAGCTGAGCAGATATCAGTGACAGAAAACCATGTAGTTGCTCCAATTCATACATTAAGTGATGTTCCTCCAGGTTAGGCGAGCGAGAGGACGCGATTGACGTGGTGTATAACAACATTGGGGAGGCGAAACACGCATGAAACAACTATTACTAACTTTGGCATTTGTTTGTTCGATTCTCGGACCTTTTGCGGAAGCTGAGCAGATATCAGTGACAGAAAACCATGTAGTTGCTCCAATTCATACATTAAGTGATGTTCCTCCAGGTTAGGCGAGCGAGAGGACGCGATTGACGTGGTGTATAACAACATAGGGAAGATGAGCAGCCTTAAAAACTTTTATTAACTTTAGTATTTGTCTTTTCGATTTTTGAATCTTTTACGGAGGCTTAGCAGATATCAGTGACAGCAAACCCTGTTCGCACTAGTTAAGTAGTTTACTAAGGAAAACGGCAAAAAGCTGAATGGGCTTCTTGCTGTTTTTTTATGTCGATATAAAAGAATGTGAATATTGATAGGCGAAGATGTGAATGAAAACGATTTATTCCACCAAGACTTAAATGCAGGTAGAGAAAGTGACTTTCGCAAAATTTTAGCACTGGTACAAAAAATAATTTTGATGGATAGCAATTTACAGGAAGAGAAATTCATGTCATATTATATTCTTTAAATTCAGAATACTATGAATATTAAGCCGGCGATGGAATATTGCGATACTCATGACATGCGAGAAACGTTAGAAATGCTATGTGAAAGAGCTGAGGATAAGGCTGATCACAAGAATAGGCTAAAAGAGTTTTCGACAATGTACAGGCTAAACCTGGAACGAAAAGATCAACAAGAAGTAAAAAAGATACCAAAAGAATTATTCATAAAGGTTGTTTCTCAGAAAAATAAAAGTAAAGAAATGCAAATTTTTCAGTTGATTGTGGAAATCAATATGTATTATCAAGAAAAGATTTTTTAAAAGATAAATGCTTTAATACCTGAGTTGAAAAACCAACTTGAGAAAAACAGCATACAAAAATCTATGCATATGCGTTTTAACCATGTCCTCCAAATCATATATTTACGAAACTTGTGTGATTTAGAAAAATCAAGAGCGCTGGCATTTGAAGCACTTGAATTTTCGATAGGAAAACGATTTGATGCTGCATCATATGTGAATCTTGGTGACTCTTATATACATGAAGAAGATCCGAGCTATAAGATACTTCGAAAAAAGTATAGAAATTTATAAAGAAATAGGGTTAGATTTTGCGGTAAAGTGGATGAGACAGAAGGTAGATTTTATTAGTATTTTAAGAGGGAAAAAGATTGACTTCATACAAGATGACCACAATATAGCATTGAAATATATTTTAAATGGTCAAAAAGAAATAGGATTGAAAATAATAGACAAGTTAGATCCAACCCCTGAGACGTTATACATGAAAGGAATAGCAACGGATGACTCCAAATATTTATGGGAATCCCTAGAAGGATATATGAAACATGGGGATCGACTGTATGGATTGTATACCATCCAAGAACTAAAACGTTTAGGGGCTGAATCTGAGCAGATATCAATGAAAGAAAAACCTGTAATGGACTCATTGTAACATTCTAGAATGTCCCTCCTACTTAAGGGAAAATACTTAATAGGGAGACGTGACTCGTCAAGGGGTTGCGTCTTTCGTCATTTGAAGAGTCATTCTATGAAAAAGTTTCAATAATTTTATCTAATGTAGCAAGGAATATAAGAAAAGACCGTATATGAATGAATTTCACAAATTTCCCGAGAGAGACAAAAGAGCATTTGGCTTCCGAGGCTTTGAGCGTTTCAGAACGTTGATTGAGTAACTCTAATTCATCATCAAATCTTGTATTTGTCCAATAAAGAATATGCTGTGTTGCTCAAATGTTTAACCGAGTGTGCTGGTGTGGTAGAATAGGGCTGAGTCATAGTTGAAACCCTCCGTTTAATTACGGTTTCACTATGGCTTTTCTATGTTTAGGGTGTCGCATTTGATTTTACAAAGAACGCCTACAGTATGTGAAATAAAAGGAACCAGCTATTCAAAAAGTAGGGATGTTTTCCATGACACCGCATCAAAAAAGCGTCATGCAAACGGTTTTTAAAAGAATGGTTTTGTACGCCTATAAAAGCAGGTTGTCACTAAAAAATTATTAGCTAAAGTGAAAGGATTTTATCATGAAAGAATGGTTCGGCGAATGGCAGTCGGCGCTGCAAGCCGAAATTGCTTCGGTTAAAAAAAGATCAGACCATGGGATTCGTTTGTATGACGGACGCATTCTTTTTAGCCAAAATGGTCAAACGATTGCTCAATTTTCAATTGATCAAAACATGCGCATTCCAGAAGGTTCACCCATCACTCTTCACGTAGAGCCGGCCATCAAAGGGACGTTACTGTCATTTATCGGAACATCCGTTGTGCTTGATTTGGATGCTGAGTTGGAAGAAATGACGGAACGAGCGATTATGACATTGGAGCCGTGGCGTCTGTTAGAAAAGCTCGGTGAAAAACTTGAAGAAGCAGAAGAAGACACACATAAAAAGCAACAAATTTTGTGGGCAATTGCCGCGAATCAACCTGATTTTCACCCTCAAAATAAAGCAAAATCTACTTTGCATGAATTATTTTTACGTGTCATCTATAACCAAGTGACCTACTTGTGGGGACCACCTGGAACAGGCAAAACGTATACACTTGCCCGGCTTGCTGCTGCACTTCATTTAAAAGGGAAGAAGGTACTTGTTTTATCACACAGTAACGCAGCCATCGATGTTCTCATGCTTGAACTTGCCGAGTTTTTACAGGAGCAAGCAAAATGGACAGAGGAAGGAATTATTCGTTATGGGTATGCAGCGGGTGAATCGCTCAAGTCAGTTCCTGGATTGCTTCTTTATGATCAACTCGCCTTGAAATTTCCAGACCTTGCTGAAAAAATGAACAAAGGTACGTCAAAAAGAGCACAGTTAGCTGGACGCCTTGGAAAAGAAGGGCGTGTGAAGGATGTTGGAAGACTGACAGATTTGGAAGAGAAAATGGCATTGTTACAAGTAAAATGGAATGAAAAAGAACGGAAAATGGTGGCTGAATCGAACGTCATTGGTACCACTCTGTCAAAAGCAACACTTGACCAAACGATCCAGGCGTTTGATGCAGATGTTGTGATTGTCGATGAAGCGAGTATGGCACATGTCCCACAAATCGCTTTTGCTGCAACACTTGGGAAACATATGATCGTGTGTGGAGATTTCAAACAGCTTCCTGCTGTGACCACGTCGCATCATCCACTAGTTAAGAAATGGCTGGGAGAAGATGTGTTTCTTCACGCGGGTATCGCACAAAGTGTAGCGTTGAAAAAACCCCATCCTCATCTTGTCGTTTTATCCGAACAACGCCGTATGCACCCCGCAATTTCAGCATTTACAAATGTTTGGATGTATGATTCGTATGTGCGCGATCATGAGTCAGTTCTTGCTCTTCGCCAACCGATCGCTAATGCTCGCCCATTTAAAGGAGAAGCATTGAAGATGATCAATACGAATGGCTTACAAGCTCCTTCGATGAGCACGGCTGGGGGATCTCGTTTTCATTTGCTATCAAGCTTGCTCTCTTTATCGCTGATGCTCACAGCTGCAAATGGTCAGGTGCAGTCTATTGGCTACATTACACCGTACCGAGCGCAGGCAGAATGGATGGTAGGGATGCTTGAGATTTTTTGGGATCGAGAAAGTAAAGTGAGAGCATCGACCATTCACCGTTTTCAAGGGAGTGAAAGTGATGTCCTGATCTTTGATGCAGTAGATCACGATCGAATCCCTGGTCGTATGTTCAAAGGACCAGAGCATAGAAGATTGATCAATGTTGCGATTACAAGAGCTCGAGGAATGCTTATTCATTTACAAAATGAGGAACAATTTAAAAAAGCACTCCCGCCATCAAATGCCATGGTTCAGTTCCAACGACATAGTGCGAAAATGAATGCGATCATTAAACTAAGTGAGTTGCCGCAAGAATTAAATCGCGTACATAAGCAAATTAGCTGGCATGAAACACCTATGCCAGTGCGTTTTGAAAAAGATCTGGCTTCAGCAAAACGTTCAATTGATGTGTACATGTCAACCTCGACAACGCTTCACCCTAAGGTCATTTCAAGTATCCGCAAAGCTGGGATTGAACTCGTTCGGTTGTATGGATCAGCACACGTGACTGGGTTAGCAGGGAGCAAAAGCGTTGCTCCATCTCTTGAAGTCACATTTCCACTCATCGTGATTGACGAGCAAGTGAGCTGGATCAACCTTCCGTTGCAAAACCAACGTGGGGATGACAACTTAAGCGTACGTGTTTTATCAAAAAAATTCACACGTCAACTTTTAAAGCAATTAGAGTGGACATGAGTGTAAGAAGTGGGATGGTACGCTTCCCTTTAGTGTGATAAAGTCACACGCAAACCCAACAACTATCAACTGTTTGGGTTCTTATAACGAATTATGGAGGTAGTCTAGTGAACCTAAATGATTTTTGCTCAAAAGATGCAAGTGAGCTTGCAGAGCTTGTACATAGGAAAGAAATTCTTCCGCATGAGTTAGTTTCCGATGCGATTGATCAAATTGAAGAAAGCAATCCCGCGTTAAATGCAGTCGTTTATAAGCGTTATGAAGCCGCTTTAAAGGAAGCTAGTCAAGTGGATTCATCGCTCCCATTTGCAGGTATTCCAATTCTTTTGAAGGATATTTCTCAAAGTGTAAAAGGGGAAGTGCTAACAGCTGGCTCAAAGCTTCTCGCTAAAAACATCGCTAAGCGCGATAGTCATTTCGTTGCAGCATTAAAAAAAGCTGGCTTCATCGTAGTAGGGTCTACAAATGCACCTGAATTTGGCTTGAAAAACATAACAGAACCGAAGCTCCACGGTCCAAGTCGTAATCCGTGGAATCCCGCTTATTCACCTGGTGGCTCGAGCGGAGGAGCAGCAGCGAGCGTTGCGAGTGGGATGGTTCCAGTGGCTGGTGCAAGTGATGGTGGAGGTTCCATTCGGATCCCAGCATCATTTACTGGGCTTGTTGGTTTAAAACCTACGCGTGGTCGCATGCCGGTCGGACCTGGTGTTGGTAGGCAATGGCAGGGGGCTGCGGTTGATTTTGCTTTAACGAAAACGGTTCGTGACACAGCTGCTCTTTTGGATCAACTTCAAACCATTCAACCTGCTGCAGCATTTCAAGTACCACTGTTCCAACAAGGGTACACAGAGTATCTAACTAACCAATCGACGAAAACGTTCCGCATTGGATTTTCAACGAAATCACCTGTAGGAACACCGGTTAGTGAAGAGGCGGTAAACACCGTACACCAAGTAGCGAATTTTTTGCAACAGCAAGGTCATGTAGTCGAGCAAGCACAACCAAACATCAATGGACGTGCTTTGATGGAACAGTATTTTTTAATGAATGCTGGTGAAATGGCAGGATTCGTTCAAACGATGGAAGCGGATCTTGGAAAATCACTGACTCACCACGATATGGAAATTGAATCGTGGGTACTTGCTGAAGCCGGGAAAAAAGTAACTGCAGGGGAGTTTTCACTCAGTCTTGCTGCGTGGGATCAAGCCGCAGAGCAAATGGCTGCATTTCACGAAAAATATGACCTGTATTTAACACCTGCAACTGCGTTTGACGCTCCTAAGATTGGTGAATTAACACCAACACAACAACAGATTGACAAGCTATTAGGCGTATCATCACTTGAATCATCAGCACAACAAACGCTCATTTATGACATGTTTGAACCGAGTCTAACGTACACACCATTTACTCAACTTGCAAATTTAACAGGACAACCAGGGATTAGTTTACCAACTGGACAATCGTTAAATGGCTTGCCACTGGGCGTTCAGCTAATGGCGCCAAAAGGGAACGAGCACTGGCTTCTGACCGTCGCCAAAGAACTTGAGCAATCACCCTATTGGCACCAAGTAACCATGATTAAATAGACTAAAGGTAAGGCTCTTTTCGTAAATATTGCTGCTTATGATGTGAAAAATAAAAAAAAGAATTTACTTTTTGTATTATGATGATATGGGGGAGCGTATCCAATAAACGGACCATATTCAGGAATAAGTGAAAATGAAGGTGATTTGAAATAATTGTTAGTAAGCTAAAGGGCTATATAATGGAAGAACTCCAGAGTTATCTTTATTAAGTTTATTGATACTATTGTGGAGTGAGTAAATGAGCGGAAATATTAATGATAAGTTCTGGACTGTATGTAACGGTACGCCTTTCTTTCAAAATTTCGTTGTAATGAAGAATCAGTAATCAGATCCTATTATCTGTTTTTTTATTTCCCATTGTTTGTAACCACCTAAAAAATGACGATATTAAAAAGAATCCATTTTGAAAAAGATTGATCAAAGTGGATTCTTTTTGGATAAATTTTAAAAATGAACGAAAACCACTGTTTTAGAATTAATTAGAATAAACGATTTCATTTTCTTCATTTACTATATAGGGCAAAGAGTATGCAGGTGCAAATTTTGATCCTTCAAGTAAGACTGGACGAATGTCTTCATCACTCTGTTCAAGTGTTAATTCTTGTTCTTGAGAGACTTGATAAAGATCAGTAATATAATCTACATAGATCGTCCCATCACCACTTACAACAAGAGGTAATTTCTGATTTGTGAAAGGACTTACTACTGTTGGTTCCTCTTTATATCCTAGTTCTTCATAATTGATCGTAAAAACATTGTCACCAAGTACCTCTTTAAACGGAATGCCTTGATTTACTTTAATTCTAAGATTAAGCGTTCTGATCGTTTCAGCAATTCTCAAATCAACTAATCTAACTGTGGGGTTTTCTTCAACATCAATTAACGTGTATTGATAGATCCCCCCCCCGTTACGATCAAATGAATTTATAGGAATCTGAGACAAATAATCAGGTGTTAGTTTATGAAAATCAATTAAATATTTCTGGTAAATAGGAGTATCATCTTCTATTGTTTTAATAGGTAAAAGACCTCCAGAATCTTCTTGAAACTGATCTACGGCACGTTGTACATTTGCAATTTCATCTGTGTATGGAATTTTATTTTCCTCTGTTAGTGGAGATAGGTACGCACATCCAGTTAGTAATAATATAGTGCATAATCCCATTGGTATTTTAAAATATGACATTTTCTTCCCTGCTACTAAAACATAAACAAATGTCATCATTAATTCATGCTATGCGATTTCCTGTTTCTCTGTGCTCCGCCTTGCTACTTACTAGCTACTACGGTTTGTATAGCACTCCACAGGCGTATATTCGGATGTATCCGTATCCCACCCTACATGTATAAATTACCGTAATAATCATTGTTTTTCAATGTTCCTAGTGCAGGTTTCACCTACCTTTAATTAGTATATTAGATTACTTATGAATACGTTTGAACAAAATTATAGCATGACCACTCAGTCCAAAAATTTTTTTAATAATCGTTCGTAAAACGTTCATAATTTATTGTATAAATTTATCAATATTAGTTACTTCATTTACTCATATACTAATTCTTAAGTTTCCAAATAAGTTATTTGGTTGGTGGTAAAGAAACCGATACAATCATAGAACATAAACAGTTATGTAAGTCTAAAAACGGTTGATTTAGGGGGTTCTGGTGCAAAAGGTCAATGGATTTAGCCTAAGTGAATCAAGAGATAAAGAAACAGACAAACTCTTGTTGAGGAACTTGTGCACACAATAGGTCAAAAAGTTCCTCAACACACCAAATATTTTTTATTTTTCTAAATTAGTAGGTTTTGAAAAGCGTCCAAATCGACAAATCCAAAGGCCTAAAGTTGTGATCGGATAAATGAACCTTGAAAATAACTTGATCACGCAGCCTGAAAGAACACCAATGATGATTCCCGTTATTACATCAGTCGGCCAATGAACCCCAACATACACTCGAGCAACAACTTCGATGATCGCAACGATCGTAAAACTATATGCAATCCAATTTTTCCCCCACACTCCTGTTGCTATTGCCACACTTGCTGCTGAATGATCACTTGGAAAAGAAGTATTAGGTGCGTGTGGGATCAATTGTGTAACCTCACCACTTGGAAGAGTTACAAATGGACGTGATCGGAACCAAAAGAGAGCAATAACAGAATTAAGGAACACAGCTAAAACACCGGCAAGAACACCAAGTACGAGAAGATGTCTTATATTCTCCTCTCTTCTAGGGAGAGTAAACCAGGCAATTAAAAATAAACAGGCGTACATTGGAACCGCATGCTCTGCAAAAAACATCATCACATGATCGATCCATAAGACCTTGTTACTTAATCCATTCAGGAACTGAAAAACTGTTTCATCAAATGTTTTCATAATATCTCCTTTAATAGAGTGAATTTGTGAGTGTTAAAGACTAAAAAGTTTAGTTGCTATAGTGAAATATATGAGATTGCTAGAAATATTTGTTGAAAACGTAAACGTAATGACGATCGCCAGCTGTTGAGCGGCAATCTTCAACTTACTTAAAATAATTAGGAGTGTAGTTTCCCAGCAAAATAAAAAACACCCTCCAACGAAAAGAGGGTGTAATCATATATAATCATACATAAAAAAGCCTCAAATCGTTGAGTTTTAGCACTATACGGCGTAGAACTAGACATTGTTCAGCTACATTAAAAATCACCTTATGTCGATGATTCCTGTTGACCCATTGGTGTCTTTCGACATTGCTGGGCAGCAGCGTATTTCCAGTATAGGAGCCTCACCTAACGAGGAATAATATTTATATTTTCTATAATGTACAAGAATACTATTAAATAGTCAATAGTATTGCGAAGATACATCATTTTCTAATAAATTATCGACCAAGAAAAATATTGGGTTAGAAAACAGTATACAAAACTTTGAAAGAAATGTCGCATAATCCTGCGTTTTCAAAGATATTTATATCGCTTTTGGGAAATGCCATAAGAATTTCTTATCACTCTATATAACTTTATTGATATTTACTTATAATGACCGTTGTATTAAGATAGTCTTGTGCCGAAAATAGATTACATACATTACTTACAAAATTTAATTTTATTATTAAGGGGGAACACAGATGGCTAACCAAGGAACAAAGACGGCTATCCAAGACATCTTTCAAGCAAAAAAATCGTTTGAACTTGAAGGTAAGCGTTATCATTATTATGAATTAAAAGCCCTAGAGGAAAAGGGACTTACTAAAATTTCAAAACTGCCATACTCGATTCGAGTGTTGCTTGAATCTGTTCTTCGTCAATATGACGGACGTGTAATCAAAGAAGATCACATTAAAAACCTGGCAAAATGGGGTTCAAAAGATGTACAAGATGCAGAAGTTCCATTTAAACCATCTCGAGTCATTTTACAAGATTTCACGGGTGTACCGGCCGTTGTAGATTTAGGTTCATTGCGTGATGCGATGTCGAAAATGGGTGGATCACCTGATAAAATCAACCCAGAAATTCCAGTTGACCTTGTGATTGACCACTCTGTACAAGTTGACAAATATGGTACAGCTGATGCACTTCAAGTGAACATGGACTTGGAGTTTGAGCGCAATGCTGAGCGTTACCAGTTCCTATCTTGGGCACAAAAAGCATTTGACAACTACCGTGCCGTTCCACCTGCAACAGGTATCGTGCACCAAGTGAACCTAGAATATTTGGCTAGCGTAGTCATGCAAGGGACAAATGGAGAAGGTGAAACGGTTACTTTCCCAGATTCACTTGTAGGAACTGACTCACACACAACTATGATCAATGGTATCGGTGTACTTGGCTGGGGCGTTGGTGGAATTGAAGCAGAAGCTGGCATGCTTGGCCAACCTTCTTACTTCCCAATTCCAGAAGTAATCGGTGTTCGTTTAATAAATGCACTTCCACAAGGTGCTACAGCAACTGACCTCGCGCTAAAAGTAACGCAAGTACTGCGTAAAAAAGGCGTTGTAGGTAAATTTGTTGAGTTCTTCGGCGAAGGGGTTGCACAACTTCCACTTGCTGACCGTGCAACAATTGCGAACATGGCTCCTGAATACGGTGCGACATGTGGCTTTTTCCCAGTAGACAAAGAAGCGCTTGATTACATGCGTCTAACCGGTCGTATTGAATCAGATATTAACCTAGTAGAAGAATATTTAACGAAAAATGATATGTTCTTCACTACAGATAAAGAAGATCCAACTTACACAGATGTTGTGGAACTTGATCTTTCTAAAATTGAACCAAACCTTTCTGGACCAAAACGCCCGCAAGATTTGATTCCTTTATCTGAGATGAAAAATGAATTCCATAAAGCACTAACAGCGCAAGAAGGTGTTCAAGGTTTTGGTCTTGATGCTGCTGAAGTGAATAAAGAAGCGGTTATCGAATTTGACAATGGCGATAAAGTTCCAATGAAAACAGGTGCGATCGGTATTGCTGCGATCACAAGCTGTACGAATACATCAAACCCTTACGTCATGCTTGGTGCTGGACTTGTTGCGCAAAAAGCAGTGGAGCTTGGAATGAAAGTTCCTGCGTACGTAAAAACATCCCTTGCTCCAGGTTCAAAAGTTGTATCTGGTTACTTGCGTGATGCAAACCTATTAGATCCTCTAGCTAACCTTGGATTTGATCTTGTAGGATACGGATGTACGACATGTATCGGTAATTCAGGTCCACTACTTCCAGAAATCGAAAAGACTATTTCTGAAAATGATCTTTTGGTTACATCTGTACTTTCTGGTAACCGTAATTTTGAAGGACGTATTCATCCACTTGTACGTGCAAACTACTTGGCTTCACCACCACTAGTGGTTGCCTATGCACTTGCAGGAACGGTCGATCTTGACCTTCAAAAGGACTCACTTGGAAAAGACAAAGATGGAAACGATGTGTTCCTAAAAGACATCTGGCCAACAACAGAAGAAGTCAATTCAATTGTGAAAAGCACAGTAACGCCGGAGCTTTTCCGTGAAGAGTATAAGCGCGTATTTGACAACAACGAACGTTGGAATGAAATCAAAACAAACGACGATGCACTTTATGCATTCTCAGACGATTCAACATACATTCAAAATCCTCCATTCTTTGAAGGATTAACAGAAAAACCATCTGACATTGAAGCACTTAATGGACTTCGTGTTGTCGGTAAATTCGGTGATTCTGTCACAACGGATCACATTTCACCAGCAGGCGCAATTGGCAAAGATACTCCAGCCGGACTGTACCTACGTGAAAATGGTGTTGCAATTCGTGACTTTAATTCGTATGGATCTCGCCGTGGTAACCACGAAGTCATGATGCGTGGAACGTTTGCGAACATTCGTATTCGTAATCAAGTCGCACCAGGTACGGAAGGTGGATATACAACGTATTGGCCAACCAATGAAACAATGGCGATCTATGATGCTTGTATGAAATATCAACAAGATGGCACAGGATTAGCTGTTCTTGCTGGTAAAGATTATGGCATGGGCTCTTCACGTGACTGGGCAGCGAAAGGAACGAACCTTCTAGGCATTAAAACAGTTATCGCTGAAAGCTACGAGCGTATTCACCGCTCAAACCTTGTATTCATGGGTGTGTTGCCACTGCAATTCAAACAAGGTGACAATGCTGAATCTCTTGGTTTAACAGGTCGTGAATCAATCGCTGTGAATATTACAGACAACGTAAGACCTCGTGAAATTCTGACAGTTACTGCAACGGCTGAAGATGGTACGGTGAAAAAATTTGACGTACTTGCTCGCTTTGACTCTGAGGTTGAAGTTGATTACTACCGCCACGGTGGAATCCTTCGCATGGTATTGCGTGACAAACTAACAGTATAATCATCAACCAATCCCGAGTTCGCATTATGGCGAACTCGGGATTTTCTAGTTTAAAAATCGATTAGAGTCGTGCGGAAAGTCATATGATTAAAACCGACAAATTACATCTATCTTTTAATTATCGAAATATTTATTCTTTCATTTGTTTAAAAATTCAGATGCTGTGAGATACTAGTTCTATGGAGGTGACGATGATGAGAGTAAAGGGCAAATCCCTTCAAGAACTCGTGGCTGAAAATCGTATGGAAATTCAAAAAGATCCAATTAAAATGGATCGAATTGAAGACCGACTAGAGAAAAAATGGATGACGTGGCAAGATCGGAAATAACGAAAACGCATTCTGTCCAACCGGATAGAGTGCTTTTTAACGGTCTCAGTTGTTTTCGTTTTTTATTGATTCTATGATAAAATAGGAGAAAAGGATGAAAGGGCTGAGCGCGTAACATGATGATCGCAGAAAAGATCGTCGAGATCCGTTATGCAGAAACTGATCAAATGGGTGTCGTATATCACGCAAATTATCTAGTTTGGATGGAAATAGGGCGTACTTCTTTAATGGAAAAGCTTGGTTTTCGCTATGCTGAAATGGAAGAGCAGGGGATATTAGCGCCTGTCATGGACATTCAAGTTTCCTATAAAATAGCCGTACGTTACGGAGAAAAAGCGACGATACGTACATGGATTGAGCATTATGATGGACTTCGTACACATTATGCCTATGAAATCCTCAATGAGAAAGGTCAACTGGCTGCATCGGGCATTTCGAAACACGCCTGCGTAAAGAAAGACACTTTCCGGCCGATTTCAGTGCGTAAACAATTTCCTGCATGGCATGAAGCATGTGAATTACATAAGAAAGACGGCGTAAATGTAGTTCAAGGGTAATGGGGGACAGATATGGCCTTCGGAATCAAAAAAGAAGAAGTTAAACAGTGGAAACAATCGATTGATAACGGCGAGATTGCTTTTTTAACACATTATTGGCTGGATGATCGATTTAAAGCGTGTAATACGGTCACAAAAGTTGGTGCACTGAACCTTGATCAACTCGCTGAGTGGGGCGCACAGTACGAGTTGAAGAAAGAGTGGATTCACCATCGACAAGATGGTTATTCACACTTTGATTTACTGGGAGAAAGACAGCTCAAAATCTTACAGAAAGAAGGCCTAGAAGACCACATTAATCGTTTTAATTTACAAGAAAAGTGACAGCCTACGCTGCCACTTTTTTTAGGTTTTTTACTGTTCATTCTTAGAATAGTCATACGTTGGACCATCAGCCTTATCGCTATAATCTACATGTAAGTCGTGGCCATCAAAATACCAAAGGTCTCTTTCTTCTATATAAAAAATAATCCCTTCTATTTCTTGAGTGACTACAGCTTCGATTGGTTCATCCTTACTAACTCCAAGTGAAAAGCCATCTTGAATAGGACTTGATCCGCCGTAGCGAACGAAAAAGCGAACGTGGTCCCCTTTTTTCATCATCATTTCATATTGAAACCACTTTTGTGCCTCTTTTGAGATATGAATGTTCATATCGCTCTCTCCTTCCTTTAACAAACAAGCTTTATCTATTATAATTGAAAAGAACAAAATAAAGTATTAAGAGGGGTTACAAATTTGGAAAAACGATTATTTTTATGGATTGGACTATTCATTTTTGGCGGGATGTTGCTTCAAACGGTAATCCAATTGGACAAATTTTCTTATCAATTAGAAGCAGTAATTGCCATCACTATAGCATCTGTTATTTATGCAGGATTAGTGATCGTTAAAAAGAAAAGTTTCTCATTTTACGTTGGTGCAACAAGTGTTCTTGCTATAGCAGCAGTGGTCCTAATCTTTGCTGCGCCTCTTCTTTTACCAACTCATTGATTTCAAATGTAGATTTAAAATAATCTTCAACAAAGTGGCGCCTTTCTTGACTCAAGAGGGCGCCACTTTCATAAAAGTCCAGTTTGTGTAGGGACGTCTGCTTTTTTACTAAAGGTATGTAATTTAAACTTATATATGTGTTTTCAATGATGGATAGTAAATCCTTTAAGATCTATCAAAAGTACTGCATACCTTACGCCATATAGCGGATGTACTTTTTATTGTAATCATTTACTCTTCATATATAGGGGGTAATGTAATGTTAATAAAATGGATTGTTTGTGATGTGCCTGAAGATAAAAAACAACAGTTTTCTGATGCACAGGAGAAATGGAAACCGATAAATAAGATAAACGGTTTTTTAGGACAAATTGGGGGATGGGACATAGATACACCAACTAAAGCTTGTGTTATCTCTTTTTGGAAGGATCATTCCTCTTATCAGTTTTTCATGGAACATAAGCATGATGATATTTTTAAAGAAAATGAACAACAAAATACGTATGAGAATATTACTGTAGAGATTTTCGAAAAAAATTTAAATTTAAGTGACACCAACATTACGCAGATTTTAAAAAAACCAGAAATTCTGCGAATTGCACATTGTATTGTCAAGGAGGAGAAACAAAACCATTTTGAAGATATGCAAAAGGTTATATGGAACGATGGAATGTCTAAAGTTCAAGGTATGTTAGCAGGGGCGTTTTGTAAAAATAACCACACTACATATTTAGTGGTTTCTTTATGGAGAAATAGAGATTCCCATCAAAAATATGTGAGTAATACGTTTCCATTATTAGTCGAACAATCAAAAGTAAAAGATGACTTGGTTCAATTTGAAGGGACTTTAGTAGAGTTAGATAGGGATTGGTCTGTGATTTGATAATTTTTTATTTTAGTCTTCAATAATATGGCGCGATTGTTGAACAATGACCCGACATTCAGATTAAATCCCCGCACCAGTACAAATGCGGGGATTTTCGTGTTACATCCATTTTATTTTTGGTTCCGTTCCATTTCTTATTCGAGTGATGTTACTTCGGTGGCGAATAATGACGAATCCAGACATTAAACTAACGATGATTATCAGCGGTAAATCTTTCAAAATGATGCTGTAAGAAATAGCAAATAAACCAGCGATAATTGATGACAGAGACACGTATTTGGAAATATAAAGTACAATAATAAAACATAAGACGACCAATACAAACATCAGAGGTGCATAGCCTAGCAGAACACCAGCTGAAGTAGCGACTGCTTTTCCGCCTCTAAATCCAGCGAAAATTGGAAATATATGTCCAACAACCGCGATAATCCCTGCTAAAAGCACTGGAAAACTAGGGTCAAATGCAAGTGGTAATAAAGTTGCAGCAGTCCCTTTTAAAATATCCATTATTGTCACGAGCGACCCAGCTTTTACACCAAGCACACGAAATGTATTGGTGGCGCCTAAATTGCCACTGCCAAAATTACGAATATCTTTGTTGTAAAAACCTTTTCCAATCCATAACCCCGATGGAATCGAGCCAATTAGATAAGCTAAAATCACAATAAGTGCAAAAATCATTTAAAGGCTCCTTTAATCTATGTTTATATGAATATCTATGCGCTAACGCTATTTTACCATGAAAACGAACGAGACGACGTATTTTTTTGTCTTGTTCTTTTATACAGGTGAGATTGATTATTTATTTAAGTTGTAGGGTGAATTCTATGCTACACTACTGACATACATACAAAGGAGCACGATTGGATGAAAACGGTTTTCAGTTCTATTCAATGGTTGATATTTTTGGTGGCCACGTCCATTGCCGCTCCCATCGCCATTGCCGCAGTTTTTCAATTAGATATTATAGAGACTCAAGGGTTCGTTCAAAGAACCATGCTTGTCCTCGGAGTAGCAGGGATGGTTCAAGTTCTTTTTGGTCATAAATTGCCGATCAATGAAGGGCCTGCTGGGTTATGGTGGGGCGTATTCTCGATTTACGCAACGTTTGTAGGGGTACTTTACAGCACAGCCCAAGAAACTCTCCAAGTACTGCAATCTGGCCTTTTAATGAGTGGTGTGATGTTTATAGTTCTTGCGGTAACGGGGCTGATCAACAAAATCACCAAGCTGTTTACACCTGTTGTAACGTTTACGTATTTAATGCTGCTTATTTTTCAATTAAGCGGCTCATTTCTGAACGGAATGGTTGGGTTGACAAGTGAAGGTGGTAAGGTTCAACTTTCTGTTATGCTCGGTTCGTTTGTGACAATTGTCGTTATGTTCTGGTTTAGCAATCACCGTATTGCATGGGTGCAACGCTATTCAATTGTGCTCGCGATTGTTATTGGATGGGCCGTTTTTTCTGTCATGGGAAAAGCACCTTTTGATGTACCTAATGCAGATTCTCTCGTTACATTGCCAACATTTTTTGCGTTTGGACCTCCTTTATTTGACAGTGGCGTGTTTGTTACGGCAATTTTTATTACGTTTTTGTTAACCACTAACCTGGTTGCCTCCATACGCGTGATGGAATCTGCCATGTATGAGCACTTTAATGAGGAGCCAAAGGGTAGATACCGCCAAGCTGGGCTTGCAGCGGGAGTTAATACGTTATTTAGTGGAGCAGCTTCAGCGATAGGGCCTGTGCCCATTTCAGGTGCTGCTGGCTATGTTGTGTCAACTAAATCCCCTTCGAGGCGACCATTTTTCATCGGTAGTTTGATGGTAGCGGTGGTTAGTTTATTGCCGATAGTCATGAACACACTCGCTCAAATACCAGCAGCTGTCGCGTTCGCTGTTACTTTTGTCATTTTCACAAAAATGATCCGTCTTGCTTTTGTAGAATGGCAAAAAGAAAACAATAAGGAGCGAGGTCTTACGGTTGTTGGGATCGCGTGGTTAGTTGGTGTTGGGCTAATGTTTGTGCCATCAACGGCCTACAGTGACTTACCTGTTGCACTCAGCTCGATTTTATCAAATGGGTTGATCACGGGAACGGTGATTGCCGTCATTATAGAACAAACGTTAACTTACAAAGCTAAATAAATTTAAATGACGCTACGGTTATTTCAGACTTCTTTTATAGATTTTTTCTTCTTCAAGAACAGCAATAACTTTTTACAGAATGACGACAAAATGGGTTTTTTTTCGTTATATTGGGGATATAGTATTAAATTGATTGAGGCGGTGAATGGATGATTACGTTTAAAAACGTAACAAAGACCTTTGAGAATGGGACAGAAGCGATCAAAGGCATCGATTTACATATTAAAAAAGGCAAGCTTGTCGTGATTATTGGTCCAAGTGGTTGCGGGAAAACGACAACGATGAAAATGATCAATAAGCTTATCCATCCAACATCAGGAGTTATCGCTATTGATGGCAAGGACATATCAGGTCAAAAAGAGGTTGAACTGCGTCGTAGTATAGGATATGTCATCCAACGAATTGGTTTATTTCCTCATATGACAATTGAAGAAAACGTAGCACTTATCCCTAAATTAAAAGGTTTTAAGAAAGAAGCGTACAAGGAAAAGGTAGATGAATTGTTGAAACTCGTCGGTCTGGAACCGTCTCTTTATAAAAATCGTTATCCGCTTGAACTCAGCGGGGGACAACAGCAGCGAGTAGGTGTTGTACGGGCTCTAGCTGGCGAACCACCGATTATTTTAATGGATGAGCCATTCAGTGCGCTCGATCCCATTAGTCGCGAACAGCTTCAAGACGAACTTAAACTACTTCAAGAAACGATTCACAAAACAATTGTCTTTGTCACACATGATATGGATGAAGCGTTAAAAATTGCAGACGAAATTGTTGTGATGAAAGATGGTTTGATCGAACAAATCGCCACACCTCAAGAACTTGTACAAGGACCTGTTAATGAATTTGTTCGATCATTTATTGGAAAAGAACGAATCCACGCAGCCATTAACCTCCAAAACCCAGCGGAAAAAGAGATTTCAATGATTATGGAACCTGTGAAACAGCATGCAACTGGAGAGCTCCCTTCGATTGAATCAACGACTTTAATCAAAGATGTTGCACAACAGATGATTATTCAAAGCACCCATTCTATGTATGTTGTGCAAAATGGAGAACGTGTAGGCATTGTGCATAAAGATGGGTTGCTTCGTGAACTTGCTGGAATTGTTGTGGAGGGGGCATGATTCGTGGACGTTATTCAAGCGTTTTGGGAAACCGTTGTGCAACGGCAAGATCTCATCATTGAACGAACGATTGAGCATTTATACTTATCTTTTGTGGCAATATGTAGCGCCATCCTCATCTCACTTCCACTTGGCATTTTTATTTCACGCAAACAAAAAGTGGCGGAGTTATATATTGGGATTACAGCTGTTTTTCAAACGATCCCAAGTTTAGCTCTATTTGGTTTTTTGGTACCGATTGTCGGAATTGGATTTAAAACAGCACTTATTGCACTTATTATTTATGCGCTTTTGCCGATTTTACGCAATACATATACAGGCATTACGAGTGTCGATCAAGCCATTATTGAAGCGGGTAGAGGAATGGGAATGACGAGTTCTCAAATTTTATTGAAAATTGAGTTGCCACTGTCATTGCCATTTTTAATGGCGGGAATCAGAACAGCAACCGTGTTAACTGTAGGAGTGGCAACACTTGCTACCTTTGTAGGCGCGGGTGGACTTGGCGATGTAATATGGAGAGGCTTGCAGTCATACAACAATTATTTAGTGCTGGCCGGTGCAATCCCTGTTGCATTACTAGCGTTGTCATTTGATTTTATTTTAAAAATACTTGAAAAAAAGACAACACCAAAAGGATTATAAAGCTATTTACCATAAATGGGTGAGGGTATACTGACTAGTAACACCTTTAATAGAAAATAAAAGCCTATACATATGTGTATAAAAAACACTAATTAATAACGAAATGAGGTTGGATATGAAAATTTCAAAAGGTATTTTCATGGGAACGATTACGGCATCACTTTTATTGACAGCATGTAATTCAGCTAGTCGGGATGAATCAGATCCAATTATCGTTTCAGGAAAAGCATTTACAGAACAATATATTTTGCCACATATTTATCAACAATATATTGAGCATCATTCTGAATATGAAGTAGAACTAAATGAAGGATTAGGTGAAGTTGCTGTCCTCACACCTGCAATGGAAAACGGCGAGATTGATATGTATGTGGAGTACACGGGTACAGGACTCGCGGCAGTATTAAAAGAGGAAATAGAATTTGGTGAGTCAAGTGATAGTATTCTTGAACGGGTGAGAACGGGATATGAAGAAGAATACGATATGACATGGCTAGAACCTCTTGGCTTTGCGAATAATTACACGATGGCATTTGCAGAAGACACTGATTTTGAAGCAAGCACCTATTCTGGTCTAGCACAAATTTCTGATCAACTGTCATTTGGAGCACCACATGCTTTTTATGAACGACAAGGGGATGGCTATGAAGCACTAGTTGCGGCATATGGGTTTGATTTTGCGGCAACAGAAAGCTTTGATTCAAACATCTTGTATAACGCGGTACAGTCCGGTGAGGTAGATGTCATTACTGCTTTTACGACAGACGGACGAATTGAGCGATTTAATTTACAGACGACAGAAGATGATTTAGGATTCTTCCCGAATTATGATGCTGCACCAGTCATACGACAAGAAGTTCTTGACATTTACCCGAAGCTAGAGGAACTTATCAATGGTCTAGCTGGTCAAATATCAGAACAAGAAATGCAAGAAATGAATGCGAAAGTAGATATTGATGGAGAGACTTATGCGGCAGTTGCACAGGAATTTCTTGAGTCAAAAGGCTTACTAGAAGAATAATAGACAAAAATTCTTTAAAGAAGGAAGTGTAAATAGTGATACAAAATCCATCACGACATGAAATCGGTACGATTTTAAAAAAATCAAAGCGCATTGCAGTCATTGGCTTAAGTGATAATCCTACACGTACGTCATACGGCGTTTCTAAAGCGATGCAAAACGCAGGGTACGACATAATCCCTGTTAATCCAATGATCGATGAAGTACTTGGTGTAAAGGCAGTTTCGTCACTAAGCGAAATTGAGGGTAAGATCGACATCGTAAACATATTCAGACGTTCAGAATTTCTCCCTGAGATAGCGGCAGATTTCTTAGCGACAGATGTGGATGTTTTCTGGTCTCAGTTGGGTGTGATGGATGAAAGTGTGTTTGAAGAACTGACAAAGCAAGGAAGAACAGTGATCATGGACCGTTGTATAAAGGTAGAGCATGCGCTAAACCCTATTAAATAGAGAGGCAGCATTTAGCCTTTACGCAATGGAGGCTGCAATTACAGAAAGAACAAGGGTTAGATCGTTCAAACTTGCCGGTGGGTTAGTGTTTTGAGGTATTATACAGTAGAGTTTAGACAAACTCTACTTTGTAAACCACAATCATGGAACGTTTGTATAAGTAGTAAAAGGTTGATACAAATGTATCAACCTTTTTTATGACTTTAGCTCGTTTTAATAACAGACTGTTTTGATCTAAAGTAAAATAATAAAGCAGCTACTAAACATACTATTCCGCCAACCAACAAAATAATATTAAAGATTCCCCCCCAGAAGTTGAGAATTAGATGCTAAACTGCTTAACAGTAATAACAATACTCCTATGTACATATAAAAAGGAAAATTTTTTATACTTTTGTTTTAGTAAAATATACCCTATAAGAATGATTAATTACATAAAACTCATCATCATTAAAATTGGATACGTCGTTTTAAATTCCCCTGCGTAAATAAAAAAGTCAAGCTGTGAAATATCACTTGGTTGTCCCACTACACCGTTAAACATTTGTGAAAAATTCGCTGAGCATTTCCATTCACAAGGATTATCTAGTATTTCTGCCTTCATACCACGTAGCGCCTGTAGATAATACAAGAAACATAATGACTAAACATAGTTGAATCACATATCTTTTAGACATTTTCATCATCTCAAACTCAATAAAAAAGTCTCCTGTGCTAAGGAGTAATAGGTTTCGTTCTATATTTTAGCATAAATGATTGATATTGGAACTCTTGTAATTTCCTTTCATCATTGATATAGATCGTCCAACAATATCTTCCGTGAATTCAAGAAAATGAATGAGGATAGTCGAAGCTTTTATGAATATTGAGTGGCACAGCACATCTAAATGCGTATGATACTCGATTTTTACTTAGGGCCACACTAAATTTGAACTTGTCGTGATGAAGTGATAAAAAAATGAAAGCTTGGCCATCACGTACCAGGTTTTCTCTTTGTCGAACTCGAAAAAATGGGGTCAAAGAGTAGTTCATTATTTGATGATTTTTATAATAAACATAGATTTTTTAGCGATAAATGCTATGATCGTAGTAGTGGGATTTAAATGTGAACGTGACATGTATCTTTTATAAATGTTAATCAATCCATTGAAATAAGTGGTTCAGTCAGTATAGAATATGGTTTGGTTACCTGCATTTTATGGTACAATGAAAAAACGAACGAGTGTTTGTGTAGCTGGAAGGGGAATGTCCGTGTCAAAAAAAGAAACGATGGAATACAACGACGACGCCATTCAGGTGCTCGAAGGACTAGAGGCGGTAAGAAAGCGCCCTGGGATGTATATTGGATCAACCGATGCACGTGGCTTGCATCATTTAGTTTATGAGATTGTTGATAATTCTGTGGATGAAGCGCTTGGCGGCTTTGGAGATGCAATTAAAATTACTCTTCACAAAGACGGTAGCATATCCATACGGGACTTTGGTCGAGGTATGCCAACGGGTATTCACCGTTCAGGTAAGCCAACACCAGAAGTTATTTTAACCGTACTTCACGCGGGTGGAAAGTTTGGACAAGGTGGCTATAAAACAAGTGGTGGACTTCACGGAGTAGGTGCATCTGTTGTTAATGCCCTTTCAGAAGAACTTACCGTGACCATCTATCGCGATGGAGTCATTCATGAACAACGCTTCGAAAATGGTGGAAAACCTTCCACAACACTTGAGAAAAAAGGAAAAACAAAACAAACGGGAACAAATATTCATTTTAAACCTGACACAACGATTTTTAGCACTACGCATTTCAACTATGACACGCTTTGCGAACGTCTAAGAGAGAGCGCATTTTTGTTAAAAGGTTTTAAAATCGAAATTATTGACGAACGTGATGATAAGCGTGATTCCTTTCAATATGAAACTGGAATCGAAGCGTTTGTTTCGTATTTAAACGAAGGAAAAGATGTTCTTCACCAAGTTGTGTCATTTGAAGGTGCTCAAGATGGAATTGAAGTGGAGTTTGCGTTTCAATTTAATGATGCATACTCAGAAACAATCTTGTCATTTGTAAATAATGTACGGACAAAAGACGGTGGAACACATGAAACTGGTGCAAAATCAGCAATCACTCGTGTATTTAATGAATACGCAAAAAAAGTGAACTTGCTGAAAGAAAAAGATAAGAACTTAGAAGGATCGGATATTCGTGAAGGGTTTGCGAGTATTATATCGGTCCGTATTCCTGAAGGTATCTTGCAATTTGAAGGTCAAACAAAAGGCAAACTTGGGACAGGAGAAGCACGATCAGCCGTTGATGGAGTAGTCGCAAGTCAGTTGTTTTACTTCTTAGAAGAAAACCCTGAAACGAGCACACTTCTCATAAAAAAAGCGATTCGTGCTCAACAAGCAAGAGAAGCGGCTCGTCGGGCAAGAGAAGATGCACGTAATGGCAAAAAGCGTAAAAAGAGCGATACGATTTTATCGGGTAAGCTAACGCCAGCTCAATCAAAAAATGCTGCGCGAAATGAATTGTATTTAGTGGAGGGGGACTCTGCTGGAGGGTCTGCAAAGCAAGGACGCGATCGTAAGTTCCAAGCAATCCTGCCACTCCGAGGAAAAGTCATCAATACAGAAAAAGCTAAGCTAGCAGATATTTTTAAAAATGAAGAAATCAATACGATTATTCACGCGATTGGTGCAGGGGTTGGTGCTGACTTTGAAGTGGATGATATTCAATACGACAAAATCGTTATCATGACCGATGCGGATACAGATGGCGCGCATATTCAAGTCTTACTTCTAACGTTCTTATACCGTTACATGAAGCCGATGATTGAAGCGGGCCGAGTGTATATTGCCCTACCGCCTCTATATAAAGTAAGCAAAGGCACAGGCAAAAAAGAAGTGATTGAATATGCTTGGACAGATGATGAGCTTGAAACCGTCATAAAAAAAGTAGGAAAAGGATATATCTTACAACGCTACAAAGGTCTTGGTGAAATGAATCCATCTCAGCTTTGGGAAACGACGATGGACCCTGAAACGAGAACGCTGATTCGCGTACGTATTGATGATGGCGCACGAGCAGAACGCCGTGTGACCACGCTAATGGGCGATAAAGTTGAGCCACGGAGAAAATGGATAGAGTCGAATGTGGCATTTGGCTTAGAGGACAACGTCAATATTTTAGACAACGATCAGATTATGGCTTCAGAGGAGGGCTAATATGACTTCAACCGAACGTTTTCAAGACCTCCCGCTTGAGGAAGTGCTAGGAGATCGATTTGGACGATATAGTAAATACATTATCCAAGAACGTGCACTACCTGATGCGCGTGACGGACTAAAACCAGTACAGCGCAGAATTCTTTATGCGATGCATTCTGAAGGCAATACGCAGGAAAAAGGATTTAGAAAGTCTGCTAAAACAGTCGGTAACGTCATTGGTAACTACCATCCACATGGTGATTCATCCGTTTATGACGCGATGGTACGCATGAGTCAAAGTTGGAAAGTGCGCTACATGCCTGTTGAAATGCACGGCAACAATGGTAGTGTCGATGGTGACCCTGCTGCTGCGATGCGTTACACAGAAGCGCGACTTTCAGCCATTTCAGGTGAACTACTTCGCGATATTGAGAAAGATACCGTTGAGCACATTTCTAATTTTGATGATACGTCTGAAGAGCCAACAGTTCTACCAGCACGTTATCCGAACTTACTTGTCAACGGTTCAACTGGAATTTCTGCTGGATATGCAACGGAAATTCCTCCTCACCACCTTGGAGAAGTGATTGACGCGACGGTTATGCGTATGGATAACCCTACATGCACAGTTGACGAACTCATGACTGTAATAAAAGGTCCTGATTTTCCTACGGGTGGTACGATTCAAGGAGTAGATGGCATTCGTAACGCTTACAAACAAGGAAAAGGCAAGATCGTCATTCGTAGTAAGGTGGCGATTGAGGACCTTCGTGGTGGACGCCAGCAACTTGTTATCACGGAAATTCCATATGAAGTAAATAAAGCCAACCTCGTAAGGAGAATGGATGAAGCAAGAGCAGATCGTAAAGTAGAAGGTATATCAGAGGTGCGTGACGAAACCGATCGCACAGGTCTTCGTGTGGTTGTGGAGTTGAAAAAAGAGGCAGATGCAACGGGCATACTGAACTTTTTGTATAAAAACACTGATTTACAGGTACATTATAATTTCAACATGGTTGCGATTCATAACAAGCGTCCTGTATTGATGGGACTTGCTGAACTTCTTGACGCATATATCGAGCATCAAAAAGAAGTTGTCACACGACGGACAAACTATGATTTAAAGCGGGCAAAAGATCGTGAACACATCGTTGACGGATTGATGAAAGCACTATCCGTTTTAGATGAAGTGATTGCAACGATCCGTGAATCGAAAGATAAAAAAGATGCAAAAAACAACATACAATCACGTTTTGGCTTTACAGAGCCACAATCAGAAGCGATTGTGTCGTTACAACTTTACCGTTTAACGAACACAGATATTACAGCACTTCAAAAAGAAGCGGATGAATTAGCACGCCAAATTACCGAGCTTGAAGCAATCCTTGCAAGCGAGAAAAAACTTGTAGCAGTTATTAAAAAAGAGCTTCGCAGTGTGAGAAAGCAATACATTGATGAACGCAGATCCATTATTGAAGATAAAATCGAAGAAATTAAAATCAACATGGAAGTGCTCGTTGCTAGTGAAGATGTGATCGTGACTGTCACAAAAGATGGTTACGTGAAACGTACGTCTCAACGCTCATACGGAGCATCGAATGGTCAAGATTTTGCCATGAAAGAGTCGGACCGTCTTCTTGCTAAGCTCGATGTGAATACAACAGAGGTACTTCTTTTGTTTACAAACAAAGGAAACTACATTTACATGCCGATTCATCAGCTGCCAGACATTCGGTGGAAAGATCTCGGACAACACATCGCGAGTATCGTTTCGCTTGATAAAGATGAACAACTCATCAAAGCGATGCACGTGAAAGATTTTACTGACCACCAGTATCTTGTGTTCATAACAAAAAACGGAATGGTCAAAAAATCCGAATTTAATTTATATAAAGCTCAACGCTTTTCACGTGCACTGGTCGCAGTCAATGTGAAAAAAGAAGATGAATTGATTGATGTATTTTGGACTGATGGATCACAAGAACTTTTACTAGCGACTTCATACGGTTATGGTTTACGATTTAACGAAGAAGACGTAAGTATTGTTGGTCAACGTGCTGCTGGTGTAAAAGGAATCAATTTAAAAGAAGGTGACCATGTTGTCAGTGGTCTTGTTGTCAAACCAGCTGATCAGCTCTTGATGGTAACGCATCGAGGGGCAGTCAAAAAAATGCCTGTGAGCGAGTTCGATTTAAGTACCCGAGCAAAACGAGGGCTCATTATGCTACGTGAGTTAAAGAAAAATCCACATCGAGTGGTTAAAGTGTTGGCTATTTCAACGGATCATCACCGATTTATTTTGCAGAGCGAAAAAGGAAATAGGACAGCGATTCTCGCATCAAGCTATCGAGTGAATGACCGCTACTCAAATGGGTCTTTTGCCGCTGACGAAACAGAAACTGGAACGATTACTCATGTGTGGAGAGAAACTGAATAAATAGAGACATAATTTATCATGTCATATAAATGGCGTATGGAAAAAGGACTAGTATTTCTCCATTTTTCATTTTAGTGCTATATTTGTCTTAGGAGGGTTTCAAGTGGATTTTGGACTTTTATCATTTGTAAGTGGGTTGGATAAAGTTGCCACAACATTAAATGGCTTTCTGTGGGATTACATATTGATCATCGTGCTTTTAGGCTGTGGACTGTATTTTACGTTTCGGAGTGGATTCTTACAATTTCGATCAATTGGTGACATGTTTAAGCTACTTGGCGATAAGTCGACGATTTCGTCAAAAGATAAAAGAGGAATTTCATCCTTCAAAGCTTTCACGATTTCAGCAGCTTCACGTATTGGAACAGGGAACTTAGCAGGGGTTGCAACGGCGGTTTCGCTCGGTGGACCAGGTGCTGTTTTTTGGATGTGGATGATTGCTCTAGTTGGTTCGGCATCAGCATTTGTTGAGTCAACACTTGCACAAGTATATAAAGTCAAAGATAAAAATGGGTTCCGTGGTGGACCTGCTTATTACATGGAAAAAGGCTTGAATGCTCGTTGGCTAGGAATCCTTTTTGCAATCATTATCTCGGTTACGTTTGGACTTGTTTTCAACTCCGTTCAATCAAATACGATTTCACTTGCTCTTGAAGGCTCATTTGGTTGGGACCGGTCCATTGTCGGACTCGTTCTTGTTGTGTTAACAGGACTTGTTATTTTTGGTGGTACGCATCGAGTTGCTGCTGTCACTGGTATCATTGTGCCGGTTATGGCTATTTTGTATATTTTACTTGCACTATTTGTTTTAGTGACGAATATAGATTTAATTATTCCTATGATCCAAGTGATCTTCAGTAATGCCTTTGGCTTAACAGAAGTTGTATCAGGTGGTATTGGTGCTGCAATTATGCATGGTATCAAACGTGGACTTTTCTCGAATGAAGCTGGTATGGGTAGTGCACCAAACGCTGCAGCAGCAGCGGACGTTTCGCACCCTGCTAAACAAGGGTTGATTCAAACGCTAGGTGTATTCGTTGATACATTGATTATTTGTACAGCAACTGCACTTATCATCATCATGTCAGGTGAATACTTAAACGGAAGCGATGGAATTCAGCTTACACAAGATGCCTTAGCATTCCATGTGGGTGACTGGGCAGGAACATTTGTCAGCGTCGCGATCTTCCTATTTGCTTTTAGCTCGATTGTAGGTAACTACTACTACGGTCAGACGAATATCGAATTTATTAAAAACAGCCCAGTAGGCCTAAACATTTACCGTCTAATTGTAATGGGTATGGTATACTTTGGAGCGGTTCAAAGTTTCGGGCTTGTGTGGAACCTTGCCGATGTATCAATGGCTATAATGGCACTGTTTAACTTAATCGCGATTAGCTTATTATCGCCAATCGCATTTAAAGTACTACAAGATTATCAACGTCAAAAAAGTCAAGGCCTTGATCCAGTCTTTTATAAAAACAGCGTTCCAGGGCTTAAAAATACGGAGTGTTGGGATGACGCTCCGAAAGAAAAATAAGAGAACAAAAAAACCGCGGCTTGGGACTCTAAGCCGCGGTTTTTTCTGTTGAAGTTAGCTTCTGTAACCAAGTCAAGCTAAAAAGAAATATAATGGCTTCTTTTAAATATTTGAAAGAAGATAACAGATTGAACACGTGGGAATGGGTGCTAATTTTGCTCCATCCACTTGATCCATTTCATCAACTTAAAAAGACTGCATGAGTTCTTCTAAGAATGGTGACATGCCAGGGTTTGGTGGGATATGTTCAAGTGTGACGTCAAATCGTGGATCAGTGACATCAAAAAATGACTTGGCGATTGAGACATAGCCTGCTTGGTTAGGGTGAACATCGGTAGAATTCGGTAAAAAATCAATTCCGTTTTCATCAAAACCCCAAGCAACATCGATAAACGTTACATCACGTGCAGCTGCTTCATTCTCGATGATCGTATTAACCGTTTCTAGCATTTTTCTCACACCTTGTTGTTGTGTTTCAAGCACATGTGGGTAAGGGAAGTAGTAGCCAATCGCGTAAATAGTGGCTGTTGGGTTAATTGCTTTTATTTCATCTAAAAGCTTTCCGTATTGAATGCGCATTTGATTAAGAGCGAAATTTGCTGTTAGTTGGTTGTAGATAATGGTTTGACCTAAAGCATCTTGTTGGACAAGACCAAGTACGTTATTTGCGCCAGCAGACAAGGTAATCATCGTTGCTTGCTCGAGACCTTGACGAACTTCATCGTTTTCTAAAAGCTCTAAAATATGCGCAGTTGTAAAGCCAGGTACAGCAAAATCTTTTGAAAAGCCAGCGAGTAAACCGTTTTGAGCAAGTACATTTGCGATGATGTCGCTGTATCCCGCATCAAGTGATCCATTGGGGGTCGTACCTGCTGCAACTGAATCACCAAGAGCTACATACACTTCAGGTGAAGCGAATGCTGCTTCTGCTTTTAAGTTTGACAATGGAAAAGCGAATAGAATTAAAGCAATACCCGCAATGACAACTTTTTTATACACGTTCATTGTTCAATATTCAACTCCAATTCTGTTTGAAATTTATGTTGCCATCTTCCTAAAGTTTCCTTACTGTTAATGTATAGGAATAAACAGGTTTTGTCACGAACGAGTACTTCGTCTTTTCTTTGTGAAAAAGAGTATTCACTGCCTAGAGAAAAGTATTTATCCTCCAATGGTGAGTAAACGGTGGACCACCCCACACATCAACCACAAAACGGTTAATGAAAGGAGTAAAATAATGAAGAATTTTGTCTTTGTTTATGGAACCCTGAGGAAACATGCTAAAAACCATTCGCTTATTCAAAATGAGGAATTAATTGCTTCGCAAGCTTGGGCTACAGGAGAGCTTTATGACTCCGAAAAAGGCTATCCTTTTTTTATACATGAAAGCACGTCTCGCGTTTATGGCGAAGTATATGAAATTTACTCAGATAAATTTTCAAAAATTGATGAGTTAGCATCTGAACAAAATCATTACACTCGGATGAAAATTGCGGTTTACACCGACCACTTAGGCGACATTGAAGTGTATACATACGTTAATAAAAAAGAACAAGTAACTGGTTTATCACCATTACGATATGGAGATTGGCTCGTTCATTTAGAGCTAGATCGCGATTGGCATACGTATTATGCATACGGCTCCTGCATGGACAGTGCTCGTTTCAAACTTGCACAAGTCGATCATCTTTTTCTAGATCGAATTGGTGGAGGAACAGTTGATCGCCTCGAAATGAACTACTCATTATCTGTCCACGACGGAGGGCGAGCAAATATTATTGAAACGGGTAACCAAGGAGAAGGTGTTCTCTATAAAGTTGGTAGAAAAGCCACTCAGTACTTATTCAAACGTGAAGGTGTAGATAACGGCTTGTACCGTCCGGCGATCATCGACGTAACAGTTAATGGCAGGATCTATGAAAAATCACTTACCTTCATTGTCCTCGATCCAAGCGATGAATGCGCACCACCTATGCATTACGCAACCGAGATTGTTCGTGGTTCTAGGGGCGTTGTGTCTGAAATGTATCATCAAAAACTAATGAAAGATTTAAAAGTGAAATATAATATGGATGTTGCAGGAGACGGATAAAATCGTCTTCTTTTTAATTGTTTAGGAAATTAGTTTTTAGCTAGCTTCATTGTGAAATCCCAGCCCCTCTTACAAATATATCTAAATCAGATTTCTCCATATCTCATGATCTCATGCTCTATTAGAGAGAAATTCGGCATTTACCCCAAATTACCCGTGTATGTTAGCGCTTTCACTCTTGATTCCCCACTATAACTCACTCACTTTCTGTTTACCCTTGAAGTCAATTGAGTGCATGGTACGATTATAAACATGATAGAAATTAAACGAACAAAAACCGAACACGAATCAAAAGGAGCTGGAAAAACGATGTCAACGAATTTACGAGTAGCTTTTATCGGTGCAGGAAATATGGCAGAGGCAATGATTTCAGGAATTGTCCAAACAGGGATGTTAGCGCCTCACCAAATCGTTGCAACAAATAGAAACAATGAGGACAGGTTACTAGAACTGCACAATCGATATGGTATCCAAGGAATTGAACGAGACAAAGTCCAGCTATCTTCTTATGACGTGATCATTTTGGCGATGAAGCCAAAAGATGCTGAAAATGGTTTTCTATCCATTAAAGATGAGATAGTTCCTGAACAAGTCGTCATGAGCGTGCTTGCTGGGATTTCTACAGAATATATGGAAGAGATTTTACAAGATAGACAACAAGTGATTCGCGTCATGCCAAATACTTCAAGTATGCTTCGTCAATCAGCAACAGCCATATCACCAGGCCAACACGTGACAATGAAAAACGTAAATGTGGCTAAAAGCTTACTTGCTTGTATTGGGGAAGTCTATATGATCGAAGAAGATCAAATGGACTTGTTCACAGGTATCGCCGGTAGTGGTCCCGCTTACTTTTATTATTTGATGGAACACATTGAAAAAACAGCTCTTGCAAATGGCATGAGTGCGATTCAAGCAAGAGAAATTGGGGCTCAAACGATTTTAGGTGCAGCAAAAATGATGATTGAACGAGAAGAATCACCAACACAACTTCGCCAAAACGTAACGTCGCCAAACGGTACAACAGCAGCGGGACTTGAAGCACTTGCACAGAACGGTGGCGGCAAAGCGATTAAAGCAGCTATTGAAGGTGCTATGAATCGTTCAAAAGAAATAACAAGTAAATTACAAAAAATCACAATTTGAATTTAAAGGACGACATACGAAGGAATATTTATCAGAAATATTTGAAATCAGGAGCGGGAGTGGTAGCATGACATCGGAAGATCAAAAGAGAGTGGTTATTAAAATAGGAAGCAGCTCACTAACGAGCCTCTCAGGTGATATTAGTAGAAGGAAGATGGAACGTTTAACAGATCAAGTCGTCCAGTTAAAAGATCAGGGACACGAAGTTGTACTTGTATCATCAGGAGCTGTCGCAGCTGGTTACCGTACACTTGGCTTTGTTTCTCGTCCAAGTTCATTACCCGAAAAACAAGCAGCAGCGGCAGTTGGGCAAGGACGCTTGATCGAATCATACGCTGAGCTATTTTCATCGCATGGCTATGCGGCTTCCCAAATTTTAATCACGCGTAGTGATTTTTCCGATGAAACACGTTACAACAATGTGAGAAATACAATTAATGTCTTGCTAGAGCGCGGTATTGTGCCAATCGTTAACGAAAATGATACGGTAACAACCGATCGCTTACGCTTTGGTGATAATGATACACTTTCAGCCAAAGTTGCCGGTCTTGTCGCATCTGATCAGCTAATCATTTTATCGGACATAGACGGCCTCTATAATGCAGATCCTCGTAAAGACCCATCTGCTGAACTTTTAAAAGAAGTAACGGAAATTACAGAGGATATTGAAGACATGGCGGGAGAACCAGGTTCAGCTGTAGGAACAGGTGGCATGCGTTCTAAAATTGATGCATTTAAAATATCGATGGCTTCTGGCATTCCCTCATTCCTCGGACGTTCGGGTGTTCACAATATCTTAATAGACGCTGTAAATGAAGAAGCTCGTGGAACGTATTTTGAAGTAAAAGAACCAGAATTAAATTTAAATCATAAACGTCAATGGATCGCATTTAACTCAGGTCCTGAAGGTGAAATACTTATTCAAGATGATGCGAAAACAGCGATCATTGATGATAAGGAAAACCTTCATCCAAGTCAGATTTATCAAGTTAACGGCTACTTTAAAAAAGGATCAGTCGTGCGAATTCTTGACTTAAATAAAAATAAACTTGGTCTTGGTATGGTGAATTACTCTTCTACTGATTTGAAGAATTTTCAGCGAGAAAACGAAGAGCAAAGCGATTCAACCGTTGCAGTGGTGCACAGCGAATCATTTGTCTGTGAGCTCGAGGTTGCTATACCGATTGGAGTTTGATCAAGAAAACACAAAAACTACAAGGAGTGATTAGGTGACGACAGTAGTTGAACCAGTACATATAAAAGAACAGGCAAGACTAGCACAAATAGCTTCAAAAGAACTTGGACTTTTATCAACAGAAGATAAAAACGCAGCGCTTCATACAATTGCAGACCATTTAGATGCGAATGTAAGTAACATTATGGAAGGTAACAACCAGGATTTAGCGAATGGACGTAAAGCTTTGTATGACGAGGCGTATATGGACCGTCTAGCTCTAAACGAAGCACGCATCAAAGAGTTTGCTGAAGGTCTTCGGCAAGTAGCGAAACTGGACGATCCAACTGGAGAAATCGTGTCACAATGGACACTTGATAACGGCTTGGATGTTCAAACGGTTCGTGTTCCGCTTGGTGTGATCGGCATGATCTATGAAGCACGCCCGAACGTAACAGCAGATGCAACCGGACTTGCACTTAAATCAGGGAATGCGATTGTACTAAAAGGTGGTTCGTCAGCGATTCACTCAAACCGTGCTATTGTAAAAGTGATGAAAGAGGCACTCATTTCAACGAAGATTTCTCAAGATGCCGTTCAATTTATCGATAGTACGGATCGCGTTGCCACTGAACAGCTTTTTACAATGAAAGAGCACATTGACGTGTTGATTCCAAGAGGTGGTGGCAAGCTGATCCAAGCAGTCGTTAACCATGCGACCGTGCCTGTACTTGAAACAGGTGTTGGGAATTGCCACATCTATATCGACAAAGGTGCAGACGTTGACAAAGCGATTAACATCTTTATCAATGCAAAAACAGATCGTCCGGCCGTATGCAATGCAGCAGAAACATTAATCGTACATGAAGCATTTTTAGCTGCTCATCAAGAGACGTTAATTGAAGCTTTCAATAAATATAACATTGGTGTATATGGTGACGACAAAGTATTGTCAGCGGTTCCAAACGCCACTCGTGCTACAGAACAGCACTGGGCAGAAGAATTCTTGAGCTTAGACGTTGCTATGAAAGTTGTTTCAACTGTAGATGAAGCCATTGCACATATTGACGAGTATGGTACAAAACACTCAGAAGCCATTGTGACTGAAGATAAAGAAACAGCTAAACGCTTTAAGGGACTTGTCGATGCAGCAGCAATTTATCATAATGCATCTACTCGTTTTACAGACGGAAGCGCGCTTGGCTTTGGTGCTGAAATTGGCATCTCAACACAAAAGCTACATGCAAGAGGTCCAATGGGCTTACAAGCACTAACAACAATTAAGTATGTAATGAGTGGAAATGGTCAAATCCGCTAAGGTAGATTTTCATAAAAAGAGGCAGCCATCATAGGCTGCCTCTTTTTATACGTCTTTTTTAGAAAAAGTAACTGGTGCTTTACCAGAAGATGTATGGTGTTTTTTTTCGGTAAGATTATATTTAATATCAAAAAATTTCTTTGCAAGTTTTGGTAGAGATCCGTCAAACAGTTTCTCTCTCCAATATCCATCAGCCGCACGTTGCAAAGCACCCGCTTTTGTTGGATACGGGTAGACCATGCGTGACAGACTGCCGATTTTTTTCTTGTTTTTCATTGCAAACACAACCAATTGCATCCACTCACCGGCTTCTTTGCCTGCTGCATGTGCTCCTAAAATTGTACCTCGTTTGTCCGTAATAACTTTAACAAAACCTCTTGTTTCATGTGATGTAATAAATCGATCGACCTCGTTTAAATGAGCACGGTAAACCCGGTAGTTAATACCGGCTTCTTTTGTTTCTTGTTCAGTCTTACCTACGTGAAACACTTCAGGTGAGGTGAAGGTTACCCACGGTGTTTTATCGTGATTCAGCGAGTTTCTAAGCCCAAACAACACATTTGAAACGACAGTTTTTGCTTCTTCACCAGCCGCATGTGTGAAAGGGAGGGTGTTGATCGTATCTCCAACAGCAAAAATATGAGATTGAGA
Source organism: Jeotgalibacillus marinus (assembly GCF_040801915.1). Classification (NCBI taxonomy): domain Bacteria; kingdom Bacillati; phylum Bacillota; class Bacilli; order Caryophanales; family Caryophanaceae; genus Jeotgalibacillus; species Jeotgalibacillus marinus. The sequence continues at coordinate 93,228 of NZ_JBFMIA010000011.1, forward strand.
AGTTCTGAACGAACGATCCACGTCGATAAAGCCTTTCACTGTTTGGACTCCTGCAATCGCTAATTCTAGAGAAGAAATGTTCGGTTTGCGTCCTGTGGCCACTAAAAGAGTATCCACTTGAACAGATTTTTCTGTAGCTCTACGATTTTCAACCGTTACGGAAATCTCGTCACCGCTCGCTGAAACTGTCTTCACAGTCGAATTCAATTCAATCGTCATCTCTTCTTTTAACACGTTATACATAAACTTTGATATATCTTCATCGTCTTTGGCGAAGATCTTGTCGCCGCCTTCAAACACCGTCACATAGGATCCGAGCCTAGCAAAAGCTTGTGCCAGTTCTAACCCAATTGTACCGCCACCAATGACGCCCAAACGCTTAGGCAATTCAGGCAGATCAAAGATCGTTTCATTTGTCACATACGACACACCACCCAGTCCATCAATAGGTGGAATAACAGGAGAAGAGCCTGTAGCGATAACTACTTTTTCAGCAAAAATGACTTCATTTGATCCAATTCGTATTTCGTGAGGAGATTGAAAGCTAGCACCACCGAAATAAAGATCCACACCTAAGTCTGTAAAACGTTTGTTGCTATCATGCTCTTGTATGACCGCTTGGGGTGATTTAACATGTTCTTTCACACGATCAAAATTAAGCTCACCTGATAAAGTAAAACCGAATGATGAAGCTGTATTTTGCATTGTATGTACGCGGTTTGCAGCATCAATAAGCGCCTTTGATGGTACACAACCATAGTGAAGACAATCGCCTCCAAGTGAATCTTGTTTTTCAATAAGTGCTGTTTTCGCTCCAAGACTAGCAGCACCTGCAGCAACTGTCATGCCAGCTGCACCACCACCAATAACAACAATTTGGTAACGTTCCATATGAACTACCTCCATATAAAGAGCTGAGATTTTTTTCATTTATCAACTATATGTAAAAAATTATTCGTTCCTGTTTTGATTACTATTCGCTCCGTCAATTCGTGTTAATAACGGCAATGGATCCGATTTTTTAACCCACTTAAAACAGCTCTCGTACGTTTGGTTTAACTTTATCAGAAAATAATCGCTTTGCAACAATTCAGCTTCAGTAAGTAGTATTCCAGGTGTAAACACGCTCCTTGGAGAGTGGCGTGGAACCGATACATATGATAAAAAAGGACAACATCATCGACAGGTAAAGTCTGTCCAAAATGAAGTTGGCTTCATTCATCAGTTGTTTGGAATTACAGCATAAACGGTCATCAGAATCGGTTATATGGCTCTATGTCCCTGCCAGAACGATTCTTGCACCAACACGTTTTGTTAATGCTATCGTATATCTAACATTGCTCTCTTCACATAATTTCTAAATACGACAATATTACTTTACTAAAATTATGTGTTTCATTTTAACCGATAATCATATACAATATAATCTAAATCAAATAGACATAACTAGGGGAGTCCAATAAGTTGGGCTGAGAATGAAACGCGTTGAAGTTTCTTGACTCTTGGGACCTGATCTGGCTCATACCAGCGTGGGGAAGTTAGCACAATCTTCAATGCAATACTACTTCTGCATACATATTAGCCGGTCTCACCATTTATGGGGCCGGCTTTTTCATATAGTTTTGCAAGCTTTTCCACTTGTTATGTTCTGAATCTCGTCCATTATGTTCAAAAAAAGGAGAGATTTATGATGTCAAAGACTTCATTACACGAACAAAAAATTTCCATCATGTCTAGTTTTCCAGGTAGTAAAAAAGTATATGTAAAAGGTTCGAGATCTGACATTAACGTACCAATGCGTGAAATTGAGTTAAGCCCGACAACTGGTACTTTTGGCGAAGAGGAAAACCTTCCGGTACGCGTTTATGATACAAGCGGTCCTTATACGGATCTAAATTATTCAGTTGATATTACAAAAGGTCTTCCTGCCATTCGAAGCCCATGGATTCATGAACGAGCAGATGTCGAGGAATATGAAGCTCGAGAAATAAAGCCTGAAGATAATGGTTATAAAGATGAAAATGATCCACGTGCACATCATAATATATTTCCTGGTTTAAAGCGCAAACCATTACGTGCAAAAAAAGGGGAAAATGTTACACAGCTTCATTATGCACGTAAGGGGATTATCACTCCTGAAATGGAATTTATCGCTTTAAGGGAAAATATGAAACCTGAATTTGTGCGTGATGAAGTTGCAAAAGGTCGGGCGATTATTCCTAATAACATCAATCATCCAGAGTCAGAGCCTATGATTATAGGACGTAATTTCCATGTTAAAATTAATGCCAATATTGGCAACTCTGCTGTTTCATCTTCCATCGAAGAAGAGGTTGAAAAAATGACATGGGCGACACGTTGGGGTACTGATAATATTATGGACCTATCAACAGGTAAAAGCATTCATACAACACGGGAATGGATTATTCGAAACTCACCTGTACCTGTCGGCACCGTCCCCATTTATCAAGCACTTGAAAAAGTAAATGGTGTTGCTGAAGATCTGACATGGGAGGTCTACCGTGATACTTTGATTGAACAAGCAGAGCAAGGTGTTGATTACTTCACGATTCATGCGGGTGTTCTTTTGCGATATGTTCCTTTAACAGCAAAACGTTTAACAGGCATTGTATCCCGTGGAGGATCTATTATGGCACAATGGTGCCTACACCACCATAAAGAAAGCTTTTTATATACTCACTTTGAAGATATCTGCGAAATAATGAAATCTTATGATGTTTCATTTTCTTTAGGAGATGGTTTACGGCCTGGATCTATTGCAGATGCGAATGATGAAGCACAGTTTGCAGAATTAGAGACTCTTGGAGAGCTAACAAAAATTGCTTGGGAGCATGATGTACAAGTGATGGTTGAAGGACCAGGGCACGTACCAATGCACCTAATTAAAGAAAATATGGATAAGCAATTAGAAGTGTGTAAGGAAGCACCATTCTACACACTTGGACCCCTTACGACTGATATAGCTCCTGGTTATGATCACATTACATCTGCTATTGGAGCTGCAATGATTGGTTGGTATGGTACGGCTATGCTTTGTTATGTAACCCCAAAAGAGCATTTAGGTCTACCAAATAGAGATGATGTTCGTGAAGGGGTTATTACTTATAAAATTGCCGCTCATGCTGCTGATTTGGCAAAAGGACATCCAGGTTCTCAAAAAAGAGATGATGCCCTTTCAAAAGCTCGTTTTGAATTCCGTTGGAAAGATCAGTTTAATTTATCTTTAGATCCTGAACGTGCAATAGAATATCATGATGAAACTTTGCCTGCGGAAGGTGCAAAAACAGCACATTTCTGTTCAATGTGTGGACCGAATTTTTGTAGCATGAGAATCTCTCAAGATATTCGTAATTATGCGAAAGAAAATAATCTTGATACGAAGGAAGCTATTGAAAAAGGTATGAGAGAAAAGGCTCAGGAGTTTAAGAAATCTGGGGGGAACATATATCAGTAATTTTCTTAGGAGGTTATGCGGATGAATGTCCAAAAAATTGAAGAAGAAATTACTCGAATGAAAACGAACCTTTCTTTTTTGGAAAAGAGTTTAGAAGAGATCCAACGAAATTGTGATCATCATTTTAAAGGCGATCAATATTATGAAAAATGTTTAAAGTGTAACAAAGTAAAAATATTATATTATTAGAGCAAAAAATCTATCAAAAAGGTAGCCAAATAACCTTACCTCTTAATAATTGTGGTAAGGTTATTTAATTTTTCTGTAATTCCCCATAGAAAATTATTTGCTATGATCTCTCAAAAAAACCTTCTTTATCTTTATTATTGAAATATTTTGTTAATTTTCCAAAAGATTGCGAAAAAATAAACAAAACCCCTCTACCATTCAGTTGGCGAAGGGGTTGTTTTTTGCATCAAGAACATATAAAGAGGTCTTCATCATAAAGTAGGAGTGAACAAAAAATAAAAACAAGAGGTGAAAAACATGACTCTTCCAGAAGAAAAAGACTGTTGTGCATGTATCGGAGTAGGCAAGGCACTTTGTTGCTTGGCACTATCGAACGCCATCATCATCTCCATAGCCTTGATCGTGATAGGTTTCGGTGAAATATGGTCGACCGTCGTTGTCGTCTCTGCGATTATCGTCCTGATTATCGGGATCATTTTTGCGGTGATTACCCTCTTTCTTATTGCGAAGTTTGTCTTCCACTGTTTGAAAGATAAAAAGCATCACTACTGAAACAACGTTTAGAAAGAAGTGTATGGAGGTGAGGGATTGAAAAATGATAACTTATTACTGAAGGCTATTCTATTTGTTAATGTTTTGAGACTGATTTTTTCAAGTGTTATCGCCTTAGTTATCATCATCGGGTTAGGGGTCTTTTTCTTTAACGAAAAAACACTCGTGGTGCCGGATGAATTTCCTACGATTCAGGATGCAGTCGATGCAGCCGTTCCAGGAGATACCATATTAGTAAAAGCGTCTGGTGGGCCTTATGAGGAAAGCGTCTTAATTACTACAGAAGATATTAATCTGATTGGGATAGGGAAAGAGAAGCCTGTAATAGATGGAGATACTGTGGTGGGGGGAGGCAATGGGATAACGATTGATAACACTTCCGGTGTGCTGGTGAAGAATTTTATTGTTCAAAACTTTGATTCTGTCAGAGGTATTTTCTTAGACAGTTCAAATAACAACATGATTAAAGAGAATATCGTTAATAATAATGAGCTGGGTATTCGATTATCTGATTCAAATAGCAACATGATTAAAGGCAATACCGCTAATGATAATAGCGGCTTTGATGGGATTTTCTTAAGCGGTTCAGATAACAACATGATTAAAGGGAATAACTTTAATGGGAATAATCGTTTTGGTATTTTCTTAAACTTTGGGACTAGTTCATCTAGCAACCTAATTAAAGGCAATACCGCTAATAATAATGGGAATGATGGTATTTTCTTAGATGCTGCTGCTAACAACAATAATGTGTTCTTTAATCGTGCGTTCGGTAATGGTAATGGGATGACTACTTTCGATATCAACGATCAAGATGCCAACAATTTCAAAGGGAATAAATGTGGAACATCGTTTGGTGCTAATGTGGACTGTGGGAATTAAGAGCCGAATGCGGCTCTTTTTCTGTAAAAGCGAAGTCGATTGCTTTGATCTATGAACAAGTATTAATAAGAATTACATATATTATATGGTTCTGGTGCAAAAACTTCAAAAACGCTGCAAGTAAGCTCTAAATCTTGGACATACTGATACTATTATTCTAAAAAGGGTGCGTGATCAGTATGGAAAATCAACATTTGTTCAAGTGGAAGCACTATCAACCTGAAATGATTTTATTAACGGTTAGATGGTACCTACGGTACAACTTAAGTTTTCGTAACCTAGTGGAAATGATGGAAGAACGAGGTTTGTCTATCGCACACACCACCATTATGCGCTGGGTCCATCAATATGGTCCTGAATTAGATGAAAGAGTACGACGTCACTTAAAACAACCAATGACTCTTGGAGAGTGGATCAAACATATGTGAAAGTAAAAGGTCAATGGATGTATCTCTATCGAGCAGTGGATTCAGAAGGGAATACGATTGATTTTTACCTAAGTGAATCAAAAGATAAAGAAGCAGCCAAGCGCTTTTTCAAGAAAGCCTTGGCTGCTTCTCATAATCGTACCCCTCGTGTGATTACAGTAGACAAGAATCCAGCCTATCCTGTAGCCATTCAAGAATTAAAAGACGAGGAAAGTTTGCCTGAAGACATACCAATTAGACAAGTGAAATATCTCAATAATATCGTGGAACAGGATTATTAAAAAACGAGTACGTTATATGTTGGGATTCAAGTCGTTTGAAACAGACACCTCTATATTAAGCGGCGTAGAGGCTTTGCATATGGTGAAAAAAAGACAACATCACCGACAGGTGGAGTCTGTCCGAAATGAAGTTAAATTCATACATCAATTGTTTGGAATTGCATCATAAATGGTCAATAGAACTAAAATAGTAGCCTATGTCTCTATCAAAATGTGTTTGCACCAAAACCCTTAATAGTTGTTAACGTAAATATTATTAGTACAGATTAGTTTGGCCCCACACACCATGTGTTAGG
>NZ_JBFMIA010000110.1:0-357 GCF_040801915.1 Jeotgalibacillus marinus
TGATTGATCCTATGCCATATAGTGCTAAAGCTCAACGATTAGAGGCTTATTCCATTTTGACTATTTATTTACTATGGATTAATAAACACTCTCTTCGTTGAGGGTGTTTTTTGTTGTATTCAAGGAGGTGATGAGAAATGGACAGTTCGCCCGACCCGATACCCATACCAAATCATATAAAAAATCTGCACATGGAAAGGTTCACTTCTTGTCACCCTTCTAAAGAAGAAGTGGACTAAAGAAAGAGAGGTTCGCTTGAAATGAATACAACATTAGTAAAAGCATACAAAAAAGACTCAGCCGGAAAACTAATGAAAACAGAGTTTATTACCGTTCAAAAATATTTCACAGTAGACG
>NZ_JBFMIA010000111.1:0-356 GCF_040801915.1 Jeotgalibacillus marinus
TGTGACAGTGTTTAACCTACAAACTCCTTTGGAAATCCTCTAGCCTGCCTGAATAGGTTTTTCCGGCCACATGTGATTGTTCAGAGCCTCCCAACTGTGAGAGGCAGGAGATGTTCTAAACTGTCTAAACACAGATTCTTTTGAGGAGTTACAAGATTGATTAGAAATTGTATTGGTGAATGGTTTTTCACTTGTTGGGCCATTGTTTGCTGCTAAGTTTCCATATCCCTTACCTGCTGTGTCCCTGGCAGTGTATTGATTAATATAATTGGTGTAAGTAGTAGCTTTAATGTTTGTAACCTGGGACCCTTGAGTTAATTCTTTTTCTTGTTATAGCCCACCACACCTTTGCTCTG
>NZ_JBFMIA010000112.1:0-351 GCF_040801915.1 Jeotgalibacillus marinus
ATCAATATAATCTGTAAGGACCTGCTTATGTTCTCTCGGTTTGTTTTTCTGGGTGTCACATATGAGTTTCATCTCCAAGGATTTTTTCTTAGACAAAACGTAGGAACTTCCACGATTTCATGATGACATAAGATCACCACACTGTAGGCGGTTCTCTTGGTACATCTGCGCTCCAACATATAGGAAATACTTCACTACTTCACAGCAGTTAGTGTCCAGCTGCGTGACCAATCCCTAATTTACTTCATCGTGAAATGGACTGAGCTACAGCTGAAACGCCCCTTGAATAATTATTTTAGTCGACAGTAATGATACAAGGTTCACTATGGTTTTTCTATGTTTATGGTGTTG
>NZ_JBFMIA010000113.1:0-351 GCF_040801915.1 Jeotgalibacillus marinus
TGTTCCCCGCCCCGATTTGAGCGACCTGCCCTCTTGCCTTCCCCTCTTTCCCTGCTCCGCCCCCCTTTTCCCCCCCGTCGCTTTTTCCTTTTCCCTTTTCCCCCTCTGTCCCTTCCCCCCTTCCCTTCCTCGCCCTCTTTCCTTCTCTCTCTTCTCTCTTCCTTCCCCCCCTCCTCCCCCTCTTTTTCTCTTCCTTTCCCCCTTTTTTCTTCTTTCTCTCTTTCTTCCTCTTTTTCCTCCCTTCTTCTTCCCCTCCCTTTTTCCCCCTCTCCCTTCTTTTCCCCTCTTTTCTCCTCTTCTTCTCCTCTCCTTTTTTTTTCCTCCCCCTCTTTTCTCCCTTCCCCTCTCTCC
>NZ_JBFMIA010000114.1:0-343 GCF_040801915.1 Jeotgalibacillus marinus
ATAAGCGGCGAATCTCTTCGTCAGTTTCACCTCTTCACATCCTCACGCACACTAGTGCGATCCGGTGTTCATCGATTCACTTCCTCGACCTTCTTGCTTCTCATAACCCTCAAAGATATAATGGTCACACTTTCTTCGCTTATGATAAGCGGGGAATCTCTTCGTCAGCTTCATCTCTTCACATCCTCACGCACACTAGTGCGATCCGGTGTTCATCGATTCACTTCCTCGACCTTCTTGCTTCTCATAACCCTCAAAAATATAATGGTCACATTTGCTTGGCTTATAATAAGCGGCGAATCTCTTCGTCAGTTTCACCTCTTCACATCCTCACGCACACTAG
>NZ_JBFMIA010000115.1:0-337 GCF_040801915.1 Jeotgalibacillus marinus
TGCTATGTTTTGAGCTTTTGGTTTTCTCATCCCGCCCCTTCCTCCTTCTTTCCTCCTTCCTCCTTCTTTCCCCCCCTCTTCTTTCTCCTTCTTCCTTCTTCCTCCCTCCTTCTTTTCTTTCCTCCCTTTCCCTCTCCCCTCTTTTCCCTCCCTCTCTTTTTTCCCTCCCTCCTTTCTTTCTTTTCTTTCTTTTCTTTCCCTTTTTCTTTCTTCTCTTTTTCTCCTTCTTTTTCTTTTCTTTCCTCTCCCTCCTCCCCCCCTTTCCTCTCTCCTTCTCCCCTTTTCCTCCCCTCCCCCTTCCCCCTTTTTCCCTCTCCTTCTCTTTCCCTCTTCCTTT
>NZ_JBFMIA010000116.1:0-326 GCF_040801915.1 Jeotgalibacillus marinus
GAATCGAACCCACGAATGCCTGAACCACAATCAGGTGCGTTAACCACTTCGCCACGACCGCCATAGTATTAAAATTGGCAGGGGCAGTAGGAATTGAACCCACACCGGAGGTTTTGGAGACCTCTGTTCTACCTTTAAACTATGCCCCTATAAATGGTGGAGGGGGGCAGATTCGAACTGCCGAACCCGAAGGAGCGGATTTACAGTCCGCCGCGTTTAGCCACTTCGCTACCCCTCCATATTAAAATACAACATACTTTATCTTAAAAAAGGTGGCTTTGGACGGAATCGAACCGCCGACACATGGATTTTCAGTCCATTGCTCT
>NZ_JBFMIA010000012.1:0-65660 GCF_040801915.1 Jeotgalibacillus marinus
ATGGAACCGAATGGGGGAAGTGTCTTCAAACGGTCAAGAGGTTGAATGGACAACGGATACGTATCACCAGTTTGACGGGAAAAATAACGATGTGGTCCAACTGAACAATGGTCGGCTGCTAAACGTTCATGAAGATCATGATAGCGATGAGATTCGATATGTATTGGGAATCTATGATGAGGAAGAAAAACGGGTCTTTTGGGGGGAGCCGGATAGGGAAAAACCAACAACAACTTCCCCCATTCAATATGATACAGGAGTAGATCCTTCTGTCACCATCCTTGACAATGGGGATGTGTTAGAGGTTCATAAAAGTGAATGGAGTCATACTCTTTTTTACAATTTAGGGAGATTCAAAGACGGGAAAATGTATTGGTATAGTACAGGGAATGAATATGATAAAGGACGAAGCCCTTCTGTTACCACCCTTGCCAATGGAGATGTGCTAGAGGTTCATCGGGGTGAGGGGAGTGATACTCTTTGGTACACCATAGGGAAGTACGAAAATGGGAAAATCGAATGGGGAGGCCCAAGTATTAAATATGATACAGGAAAGGCCCCTTCTGTCACCGTCCTTGCCAATGGAGATGTGCTAGAGGTTCATCGGAGTAATTGGAATAATGACCTTTGGTACAACATAGGGAAATACAAAAATGGGAAAATCGAATGGGAAGGCAGTATTAAATATGATAGAGGGAGGGCCCCTTCTGTCACCGTCCTTGCCAATGGAGATGTGCTAGAGGTTCACCAGAGTGATTGGAATGATGACCTTTGGTACAACATAGGGAAATACAGAGATGGGAAAATCGAATGGGAAGGCAGTATTAAGTATGATAAAGGCTGGAACCCTTCTGTCGCCGTCCTTGAAGATGGAAAGGTGCTAGAGGTTCATTCGAGTGAACATGCAGATAGGCTTTGGTACAACATAGGGAAATACAGAAATGGGAAAATCGAATGGGAAGGCAGTATTAACTATGATAATGGATGGAATCCTTCTGTCGCCGTACGTGATGGAGATATTGTAGAGGTTCATGAAAGTGGTGGCATTAAGCGTCTTTGGTCCACTTTAATGGAATACGAAGATGGTGACATATATTACCTTCCTCCAAATACAATAAGTCCTATAAATTGGATGGAGGAAATGGGTAATCAAAGTCACCTATTTGGACAACTAAGGTTAAATGAGGTTCTATTACCAGGAACACATGATTCAGGATCAAGTACAATTACTCACCGCTCTAAAACATCTCCAGATGCTCCGTCGAACCTATATAATATACTAGAAAGTCCTCTAGGTCTTATTGCTAGAGAGATAACTGCTGATTTTGGAAAGACACAACATTTATCTGTTGAGCAACAATTGGATGCGGGTATTCGTTATTTTGATTTACGTGTAGGTCCCCATACACAAGAGGACGAAGACAAAGGTACTCTTAAAACTATGCATCAGCTATATGGAGAAGAACTGGAAACTATTCTAAACAATGTTAAATCGTTTATAGATCAAAATCCAAAAGAAATTATAATACTTGACTTTCAACATTTTCATGAAATGACCCCGGATAAGTATGATTATCTTGTTAACGAAATTAAAACGATTTTTTCATCATCAGGTCGTACAGATGGTGATCAATTGATCTCACAAGATGAATTGAAAAATGATACTTTGGAAAACCTATGGGGTAAAAATAAAAATGTTGTTGTTCTATTTGGTAAAGATAATCACGAAAGAGAAATAAACGATTCTGTTGATATTACGAAGTATCAAGATGGTAAAACAATATTAAATGGAAATAGTAACTTATATTCTCCATGGCCGAAAACAACAGACTCAGAAGTTCTTAGAGAAAAATTATCGAGTAATCTTGAAAAAGCCAAAGAAGGTGGCAACAAAGACAAACTTTTCGTGTCGCAAGGAATATATAATCCCTCAGTTACTCAGTATATATTGCAAGGAATTAGGGATTATACCCTAGAAGATTATGCTTACCGCGCTAATCCAATAGTGATAAGTTGGTTAGGTTCAAGTTGGTTAGATTCAAGAACGAACATTGTTATGATAGATTTCTTTGATAATACAGATCTAGTAGAACGTATCATTAATAGTAACTATTTCATAGAAGAACAGAACTAAGGTAGCGTCTGCCCAAAATGAAGTTATATTGGTTCTGGTGCAAAAAATTAAAATAACCGTAAATACTCTTTAAATATTGGACATACTGATACGATTATTCTAAAAAGGGTGTGTGATCGGTATGGAAAATCAATTTAAGTGGAAGCACGATCAGCCCGAAATGATTTTATTAACGGTAAGATGGTACCTGCGGTACAATCTAAGTTTTCGTGATTTAGTGGAAATGATGGAAGGTTTATGATTGCACACACCACCATTATGCGTTGGGTCCATCAATAGGGTCCTGAATTAGATGAACGAGTACGACGTCATCTGAAAACAACCAATGATTCTTGGCGAGTGGATGAAACGTATGTGAAAGTAAAAGGTCAATGGATGGTTCTCTATCGTGCAGTAGATTCAGAAGGGAATACGATTGATTTTTATTTAAGTGAATCGAGAGATAAAACAGCAGCCAAGTGCTTTTTCAAGAAAGCCTTGGCTGCTTCTCATAATCGTGTCCCTCGCGTGATCACGGTAACAAAAATCTGTAGCTATTCAGGAGTTAAAAAAGAGAAAAGGATGTCTAAAGACATCCGCATAAGGCAAGTAAAATATCTCAATAATATCGTAGAACAAGATCATCGTTTCATTAAGAAACGTATTCGTCCGATGTTGGGATTCAAATCGTTTGAAACAGCTACTTCTATACTAAGTGGCGTAGAAGCCATGCATATGATGAAAAAAGGGCAACTTTGACCACAGGTGAAGTCTGTCCAAAATTAAGTTGAATTCATACATACGTTGTTTGGAATCGCATCATAACTGGTCAAATAGAACTGAAACAGTAGCTCTATGTCTCTATCAAAATGTTTTTGCACCAGAACCTTCATAAATCCATTTGTCTAATCCAGGATCAAAATCATCATAGGCTGGCAGTTCAAGCTTTAATTGTACTTCTACGTCAAGGGAATACCATCCATCCATCCATCGCTACGTGACGAAAGGACGTTTGACAGTTACTTATGGCAAATCCAGGAGCAAAAAATCCGTTATATCTCTCAAGATGTCAGGGAAAAGTATCATTTGCTACAATCCCCATAACCGCTATCCCGCCGAACGAAAACATAACATAAACAATTGAAGACCATAGAGCTGTGATATTCTTCGTAAAGAACGGTGTAATTGATGCCTGCTCCCCATTTTCAGAAATATGCATGGGGATAACACCTGTGATTAGAAGAACCGCAAAAAGAATAAAAATGATTAAGGTTGAAAGTTTAATGGATGCAAAAAACGACTCGATTGTTCCAAAATTACTCGCTCAAAATAGAATAATCTCTAACTCTAACGATGCATAAATGACAGAAATATCTAAAGGGGCATATGAGGAAACCAGAATTGTGTAAATGTAGATAATGCGATTATTTCAGTCGAGATAATAAGGATTCCTGACGTCCCATCCATCCAGTCACAAACCACAAGCTGATACAATAATAGGGGATTAATAAAACCGAACAGGAAAGGGACCACTATGAAAAAATTCATCAAGCCTTATGATCGTTTTGATCTAACCATAATTGCTTTCTATATCGTGCTAGTGGGTATCATTCAACCAGACATTTTATATACGATTTTAATCACGGCACTGGTGTCTCTGATTCTCATAAGTAAAAGATTATATATTGTTTTCAGAGGGGGCGAAGTTGAGGACAAGGAGAGCAAAGAACAGCGTAGAAAGCGCCATAACAGAAAGTATAGATAATCGTGTGTGAATTAGATATTACCGGTGGTGAAATGAGGGATTAGGGAGGGAGCATCATGATAAAAAATAACTGGTATAACAAAACAAAGAGCGCCCCTGTATGCTAATGTACTTGGCGCTCTTACCTCTATGTATTCGCCATGGATGGTCCAAATGGTATTTTAGAATATGTTCGAAAGGAACCTGGCTGAGGATCATTAGCGGTCATTTCAGCTAAAGCACTAAATACAAGAAAAGCTGTCACTCCTGAATACAAATAAAGCAAAAGGACAGCGGGTCCTGATTTTGAATAGCTAGCCCAGAACCGAGGAAGAAACCAGCACCAACGATAGAACGGATCCCATTTAAGGAGAGGGTCTGCCAATTTAATTTAATTTAATTTATGCCCTTTTCCCTCTTTTTGCTGATGTTCTACCTGTTGCGTTATCGAGCGGTGTGGTCTCATATAAATGTCCCCTTAAGAAATCATCTGCTTATTTCATTAGTTTGTGTAGGTTTGGGTCCTTCATTCTTTTAGTTGAGCAAGGATGTCTGCAAATTTTTGTTTGTCTACGTTTTTCCGAAAGTCGCGAAATGGATTGCCTTGGTTTTTGATTCGTTCTAAAACAGCCGGCATTGAAAACAGGTCGGGCTTCAGTGAATCATTTACTTCGCTCCAGTTTAAGGGGGTAGCGATTAAAGCTTGCTCGTTTCCCCTCGGTGAATAAGGTGCGATAATGGTTTTCCCCATGTCATGCTGGATGTAGTCTAGGTACAATTTGTTGTGGCGATTCTTTTTTAGTCGCTCGGTTGTGAACCATTGAGGTTCCTGTTCACATAGGAAACGGCAGACAAATGATGTGAAAATCCTTGTTTCTTCATAGGAAAAGGTGTTGGTGGGTAATGGAATATACACTTGTAGCCCTTTTCCACCAGAGGTTTTCACGAACGATTCAAGGTGGAGTTGATCAAAGATTGTTTTCATCCTCGTCGCTGCCTCGATCGCTAAGGAAAACTGATCGACAGAAGGCGGATCGAGGTCAAATACAATTTCAGTAGGATAGGTAGTGTCTGTTGTTTGAAACGGGATATGAAACTCTAGTGCAAGCTGGTTCCCTAGCCATAACAACGTTTCTATGTCATTACAAACAATGTACTTAATATCATCAACCTGATTTGTTAAAACGAAATCTGGTGCATAATCAGGACAATTCTTTTGGTAAAATCGGTCATCCATCGCCCCATGCGGATAACGGATGACTGTAAGAAGTCGTTGCCGTAAGAAAGGAAGGAGATAAGGAGCGATCAGTTGTAAATAAAGCAAATAATCATCTTTTTCAATTGACACTGTTGGCCAAATTGGTTTATCAGGATGTGTGATCTCAACCTTTTCTGGGAGAGGAAAAAGCTGCCGTTGCATGTTTTTCCAGGTACAATCTGCAGGCTCCTTGTCAAAGTTAAATGCATGAAATCTTGGTTCTCTCAAATGCTTCCTATCAAAAGCAATGCAGGCAATGTCTACGCACACAGATGGGTCCAATTCCCAGGTCGTTTGCGAATCTTTTTTCCCATTGGATTGAAAAAGCTCAATTAGCGTTTTTTCCTCGACTTTTTCAAGACCATGACGAAAATGAACAATTTCAACAGAAGTTGTCCCTTTATAGATGGCCCCATGGAAATACCCATTCTTTTTATCCCAGGTAGTTAGGAATACACTAATATATCTCCAGTTTTTAATTTTCAACCAATCGACCGTACGCTTATCGCTTTTCCACGTACTTGATTTTTTCTTGGCGACGATGCCTTCTCCGTAACTTACGACAACGTTCTTCCATAAGTCATCGCTATTTTCATACACATCAATGGACTGTATCCTTTTCCTGTCTTCATCGTTAATAGACAAAGAGAAAGAAACGGCTTTAAAAAGCTTTTGCAGTTTTTCCTTCCGTTTTGACATGGAAAGATCAGTGAGCTTTTCTCCTTTTAGCGTCAGCAGATCAAAAACGACATAATGGCAGGGGAAGTCGTTGACATGTTTTTTGATGGCATTGGCATTGCTCATACGTCCTCTCACTTGCACGGTGGAAAAGTCACTTTGAAAATGATTGATTAAATAAACCAATTCTCCATCAAACGTAAGCGGTAAAAAAGGTTGGATTTGCTCATACCATTCATCGCAGAAGTCAATGATTTCAGGGAACATGTTATTCAGTGATTTGCCGTTTCTACTCATTAACTGGGGTGTCCGGTTCTCCCATGTCAATAAACAACGAAAACCATCATATTTTGCTTCGTAAAGCCACTCTTTTCCTATGGGAATGTCGGTTGTAGCTGTTAAAAGCATTGGCTTCAATTGGTACCCTACTTTCTGCTGTTTTGCCAATAGGTTTTGATGATCTTTTGCTCCTCATACATAAATATGATCAAAAGATTGCATTCTAAGAAAAAAAGTGAGTAGGTGAAGTATGTGCATACAGTTTGGAAAGGAAGCATTAGCTTTGGACTTGTGAACATTCCAATCAAGCTTCATACGGCGACAGAAAATAAGGACATTCAATTACGGCAGCTACACAAAGAATGCCATACACCCATTAACTATCGAAAAGTTTGTTCTAACTGTGAAAAAGAAGTTCAAACCGAAGACATCGTTAAAGCATATGAGTATTCAAAAAACAAATTTGTTGTGTTAGATAATGAAGACCTGGAAAAGTTGAAAAAAGAAAATGAAGACAAATCAGTTGAAATTATCGATTTTGTCAAACTGGAAGAGATCGACCCCATCTATTTTGAAAAGAGCTACTTCATGGCCCCAGATAGCGGGGGAGGAAAAGCATACTCTCTGTTGAAAAAAGCACTTATGGAGTCCGGGAAAATTGGTGTCGCTAAAATCATTATACGTTCAAAAGAACAGCTGGCAGTTGTGCGAGTATACAACGAGACGTTAGTCATGGAGACCATCCATTTCCCAGATGAAGTTCGAAGCTCAAAGGATGTTCCGAATATTCCTGAAGACCAACAAGTGGTCCAAAAAGAACTGGATACAGCGCTGTTACTCGTTGATCAATTAACAACGACATTTGATCCTGAAAAATACACAGATGACTACCGTACAGCCCTTATGGAACTAATCGAGGAGAAAAAATCAGGCAAGGAAACGGTCACAGCAAGCGAGAAAAAACAACCAACCACCGCCTCAAACGTAACCGACCTAATGGCTGCACTCCAAGCCTCAGTCGATAAAACCAAAAAGAAAAAAACAACCCCACGAAAACGTGCCACGACAGCGAAAGTGAAGAAGAATGCTTAACATGGAAGCGTAGAAGAGACCACTGAGAGATTATTTCTTAGTGGTTTTTTTTGATAATCGTAAATAAGCTTTTATTATTTCAGAAGGATTTTTTTAATTCATTCAAGGCCATTTCTTTAAGGTTCGAAACCCTATAAAACTTCACTTAACCAATTATTGTTAAAATATGTATTTTATAAAATGATGAAATTACTATCAATCTAAATTTTCACTTTTAAAATCTGGTTATCTAACTGCAATGTTTGACAACACGACGTTTATTGAGGTTTTTTCGTTACAGATTCGACTAGTGATCTGATTCTACAGGTCTTTAAATACAAAGAGAATGCTTAACATGGAAACGTTGAAGAGTCCACTGAGAAATGATTTCTTAGTGGATTTTTTTGATAATCGTAAATAAACTTTTATTATTTCAGGAGAGGATTTCTTTATTCACTTATGGCGATTTTTTAAGGTTCGGAACCCTATAAAACTTCACTTAACCAACTATTGTTAATATATGTATTTTGTAAAATAATAGAAAGTACTATCAATCAGAACTTCGCTTTAAAATCTGGTTATCTAACTACAAAGTTCGACAACACCACGTTTATTGAGGGTTTCTCGTTACAGATTTGACTAGTGATCTCATTCTTTTGGTCTATAATTATAAATTAAAAAAATTGTCATAAAATAAAATATATTTACAATAGTTGCACAATTCTAAAATATAAATTATAATCAATTTAGAATAATTAGAAGGGGTGATGCGAGAGGGAAGATACTAGAGAAGTAATATCACTGGTGAAAGGAAGTGGGGGATACTACAAAAAACTAGATGGATTTTATTATGAAAAAGAACAGTGTCATTAGTCATGTTCTACAGCAGTAAGTTAAGTAATGTTAGGTAGTGTATTGATGTTCAGTAGCAAGCAAGCGCCGAAGTACATAAGAGGGATCTTTCTGACCTCCCTAATAATGAAAGCGCTGATATCCAAAGGTGTGTTTGGAGATAACACGCCATACGAATTGATGACTTGGTACTTTGGAAAGAAGAGTATGGCATTAGTATTGCCATATAGGTTATGAATCTATCGGATTAATTGGAGGGTATAGCTCTATCGCTGACTAAGTTGCATGCAGAAGCGGAAGCGAATAGTCTATATATTCATGTCGAAATTCAACCCTAGTTAAATTTCGAGGTGAGTGGTAGCCTACCAGGAAAAATGAAATACTGTGCGAATACTATGAAAAAGCATAAAAAATGAGGGGGAATTGATGATGGGAATCACTATGAAAAGAAATAGTATTGTAGGTCTATGTTCAACATTCGCATTAATGGGTGGTCTAGTATTTAGTTCAACTGCAAGTGCAATGGTACCAACAGACGAAACAGATCCAATTGTAGAGTTCACAAATCTTTCTTCTTCATTTGACACGACAATTGACGGTTCTCAAGAAAAACAAATTTATGGTGAGTATGGTGAAGTGATTGGTACACTATCCCTTGAGCCGATCGAAATGGAAAACGATGTAGTAAAAACTTATGAAATTACTTTGAGTGATCATGGTGAAGTTATTCGCTCTATGACTTGGGAACTGAAAGCAGTAAATGATACAAAAGGTGCAGGAGTTATATTTATTGATATAGAAAATCCGCCATCGGTTGTGTTACATCCTGGCTATACTCGTGGTGCTGCAGGATATCAAGTTAAGAACCCGATGGAAGACCCTTTACGTGGGCATCCAATGCAAGTAATATTAGAACAGCATGTATTTAGTCTAAATCATGATGAGAGATATTCCGCTGATATAGATGTACAAGGTTCAAGTGGTACTCTGTATTTAGATTTTGAATTAGTGAGACATTAAAATTAAAGTAATAAAAATCCCACTGAATACTATGAAGTGAACCCAAAAAGTTAGACACTTTATTATTAGGCAGCGGGTAAGGCATGAAGTCCGGTATTCTACCGGGGTCCTGCCTTTTAATTTTGACTTAATCCGTATGAATACTTTTTCATTTGATAATGCCAGCCCTGGTCGGAATGGAGGGTGACCTCGTCTCCCTCTTGTAAGCATTTCACTGCTTTGTCGAGCATCAGGGGGTAACAGGTCTGGATTCGATATTGTATGAAATAATTTCACCGTTGAATAGATCCAGTACAGGGGACAAATAGGGTATTTCACCAAAGAGGTGGAATTCGATCACATCTGTCACCCATTTTTGATTTGGCTTCGTGGCATGGAAGTCACGTTGTAAAATGTTCGGAGCAATCTTGCCCACTTTTCTTTATACGAGCGATATTTCTTCATGCGAACAAGAGATTTCAATCCCAATGCTTTCATAAGCCTGCGTACGGATTTTATTAAGAACAGTGTCATTCGTCTATGTTTTACAGCAGTAAGTTAGGTGATGTGTTGATGTTCGGGTGCAAGCGCCGAAGTAGATAAAGAAGGATCTTCTGACCCTCTTAAAAATGAAAGCGCTGACAACAAGGTGTGTTTGGAGATAATACGCCATATGAATTATGACTTGGTACTTCGGAAACAGAAGAATATGACATTAGTATTGCCTATATAGGTTATGAATCTCAGGTAAAGAATTACGCACTTTGCAGGTAAAGCGAAAAAAGAAATTTGAAGAAATGGGTATCGAGTGGAAGTGATTGACTCGAAAGAATCAGTGGATGAATTGATTGAGAGGTTGCAAGAGCAAATGACGGAGAAAGATGATCACCATTCGGTTGGGTAGCCGAACTCATGCCGTTCCACTTTAAATCAGCCACCTCTGGTGGTATATCAAATTTGAAAGGATGTTTTAAAGATGAATCGTTTTTCTATATTTACAAAGATGTTATTAGTTTTATTACTCGCAGTTCCATTTGTTTCACCTGTTACATCTCACGCTTCTTATGATGATGTAGGTATCGCAATTGCAATAGGTACTGAAGCCTCCATAGCTGTTCTTGATGAAGAGACCATAATTCATTCTTATTCTGATAATAACACTTTGTTTATTCAAATTGGAAAATACGCTGAGAATGATATCATATGGGGCACTGGAAAAAATTTCGGTCCAGGAAATTCACCCGAGATATCTACTAATGGAGACAGTATAATAATGGTTTATGAAGATGTTTCTGATAGATCAACCTATTATGCTTTAGGAGATTATAAGGAACCATCAGAAATTACTTGGAGTGTTAAAGATGTTGAATATAATTCAGAAGTACGAGTTAAACCTACAGGTGCCTATTTAGAAAGTGGGTGGTTTGTAGAATTTCACAACGCTGGAAATTTCGGAATCGATTACACAGTAGGTGACGTAGATTCAGATAGAATATTTTGGGATCAAAAACGTGAATTTGAATCTGATAACATAAACCCTTCTGTAACAGCGTTAGATGATCACGCTATGTTAATTTTGAGTGAAGATATAGATGATAATTCAACATATTATAGTGTAGGCTCATTGGATGCAGTCAGAGGCACATTAGCTTGGTCAGACAATAAAAAGTTTATAGATGGTGACAATGCCTCTGTTGTTCAATTGAATAATGGTGAAATTCTAGCAATGGCTTCGTCAGAAGCACGCTTGCCTGTGCCTATTGGTCCTCTTCTTCCTGCTATGAAATATTCTATAGGTAGTTTGGGCGTTGGAAATCAAATAGATTGGGATAATACAGATAATATACATTCGTTTTATAGCACAAGTCTTGACTTGGCTGTAATGGATGATGGGGTAATAGTTAATTTATACACACGAAATGGTTTACTTTATACCGATTTAGGACATTTGGACAATGGAAATATAATTTGGCAGAATGTAAACTAGCGTACTTTCATGTAAACTTTAAAACCCTTGATGATTCCAATAGGAATTATAAAGGACATTATACACTGCGTCTGATCGAATACTCATAACGTACATAGTAAAGACCGACTTATCTTTTGGTGGTCGGTCTTTGTTATAGGTATTCTTTCCTCTATATATTGAAATCGTTAATCACTTGGTCTATTTCATTCCGGGAGATTCCTATATAGCGTTTCGTCACGAAGATGGAACGGTCATTTATTTTATAACTTAGGAAAATTGGAAGACGATAAAATGGTTTGATTTCTAAACGATCATTATATAAAGGGGAGATCTTATGTTTAAGAAAATCATTACATCCGGTTTAGCAGTGACTATGTTAATGGGTGGAGCACATGCAATGGCTTCAGAAAAAGAAGATCATGAAGCAACGATAAATCAAGAAAATACTGTTTCATATTCGTTTGATGAACAGGATCATAACTTTTTACCGGGTATTTCTGACTATCTTAAATTTGCGGGTGAACCACATATGATTGAACATCAACATTATTTGTCCGATCTTCCAGAAGAAATAGAAGGTAATAAAGGTCTTTTGATGGGTAGTAACAACTTTGGTGTTCAAAACTTTTTATACACGACAAAAAAAGTGGATGCAGATTTAGATTTAAAACCAAACACAACATACAATGTTGAATTTGATGTGAATATCGCCACGAACGCTCCAAAAGATTCCCGTGGTCTTTATGGAAGCCCTGCTGATGATCAAGCGATTAAAGCGGGAGTGACAACGTTCAAACCAAAAAGCGAGGTAACAAGAATGATTGATGGTCCACGTGGATCATTCTACGCGATCAATATGGATCTTGGTATGGGATTGGTTTCCGGAACAGATGCAATCATGCTTGGTGATATGGCAAAGCCTACAAGTTTAGGTTTTGAAACGTATGAATTGAAAAATGTAAACAATGAAAATGAGCCTTTCGTTATTACAACAGATCAAAACGCTAATCTTTGGTTAACGGTTGGTACGCATTCATTTTTCGGCGGAAAAACAACGTTCTACCTCACAGAAATCAGCGTAACAGCAAGAGAAGTAGAATAATAAGTTATACGAATAAAAAGAAAGACACCACCTTTTTTGAAGTGACCCCTGTCCAGTAGACAGATTAAAAAAGCATATTTTAAGCAACCTGAGTTCTATATGTATAAGGGCTCAGGTTGTTTTTCTTTTTGAATCTTGGTGAATATAAAAATGGTTGTATCGGCGAACGGCATACATAACCTCCTCAGCCTTACGGAAAATGACTAAAGGGATTTTCCAGATGCATTGTCCCAACAGTTCTTCTTTTGGGACTATCTGCTTTCTTCTGGTGCTTCTTTAGTAACTGATTGGGCACCTTTATCACTATGTAGAAGAATTCCTTTTACCTCCCGTTTTTCCCTTGCCTTGCCTTCATGAGGGGATCTATCACCAGTTATAATGGTGGTTAAGAAGGAAAAAATGAACTCTCACTTCTATTTTTCTACTTATCCCTTGAAACATATGCAGATCTGTGGCAAAGTTAAACACTGATAAAGCATTTGAACGAACTTCATAACTGAAACATGTGGGGGGACCAGTGTTGCTGGTTGAGACCGTATCCTGAAGATACACACCCTTGGAACCTGATCTGGTTAAAACCAGCGTAGGGAACATATTTAAACATTCTTATTTATGTTGATATGCACCCTAGGTAAACGGCCTATGGTGCTTTTTTGTCGTATGTTTAAGGGATTAGTATGCATACCTTTTTAGCGGTGTTTTGCGCTTTTCTTATTGATATGATATGTCCCTCATTTTAGTTCCATCGTTCAATGCTTTTAACAGATTTGGTAGAGGGAGAGAAGAAGATAATGAAAAAATGGATAGGATTTCTAGTGGTTGTTCTGTTGCTAGCGGCTTGTGGGAATAGTGACGATAATAGCTCTGAACAAAATGACGGTGAAGAGAATTTAAAGGAAGTCACAGTGGTATTGGATTGGACGCCGAATACGAATCATACGGGTTTATATGTAGCTCAAGATCAAGGATATTTTGCAGAAGAGGGACTTGATGTCGAGATCATACTGCCAGGTGAAGCAGGTGCCGATCAGCTTGTGGCTTCAGGTCAGGCGGAATTTGGGGTTAGTGCTCAGGAAACCTTAACGCAAGCGCGTGTCCAAGATATACCGATTGTTTCGATCGCAGCGGTGATTCAACATAATACATCTGGCTTTGCGTCGCCTGTAGATAAGGAGATTACCTCACCACAAGATTACGAAGGTAAAACGTATGGAGGATGGGGAGATCCTATAGAAGAAGCAGTGATTTCCTCTTTAATGAAGCAAGAGGGTGCAGATGCAGAAAAAGTGGATATTGTGAATATAGGTGAAGCAGACTTTTTTACAGCTGTCAAAAGGGATGTCGACTTTACATGGATCTATTACGCATGGACAGGAATTGAAGCGGAACTTCGCGGGGAAGAATTGAATATGCAGTATCTTACGGATTACTCAGATCAGTTAGATTACTATACACCTGTTCTGACGACGAATGAGGAGTTGATTGCAGAAAATCCCGATATCGTTCGTGCATTTGTAGCAGCAACTTCGAAAGGGTATGAATATACCATGGATCATCCAGAAGAAGCGGCGGATGTTTTAATAGAGGCTGTTCCAGATTTAGACTCAGAATTGGTTAAAGCAAGTCAACAATGGTTGTCGCCAAAGTATCAAGATGATGCATCACAATGGGGAATACAAGATCAAACGATTTGGGAAAACTATGCACAATGGATGAATGAAAATGGTTTATTGGAAGGCGATCTGGAAGCGGAAAAAGCCTTCACAAATGAATTTTTACCAAAAGGAGAATGAATAGATGAGTAACTCTTTAGTTAGTATTCAAATTATACCGAAAACAAAAAATGGAGAAGATTCCATTCCATATGTAGATGAAGCGATTGCTATCATTCATGAGTCAGGAATACGATATGAGGTCCATCCACTTGAAACAACGATGGAGGGGAATTTGACAGAAATTTTCTCCGTTATTGAGAAGATGAACCAACGTATGACGGAAGCCGGCTGTGAATATGTTATTTCCCAAGTGAAAATCCTTTATCAGCCGAGCGGTGCCTCGATGGATAAATTGACAGAGAAATATCGTTCATGAAGGTTCTACATAGAGGATGGAGACCATTATTGGTCCTCATCCTCTTCGTTTCTATTTGGCAGTTATCCAGCTGGGTATTTGAAATACCGAAGTGGCTTCTTCCTGCACCATCGGAAATATGGGCAGAGGCAATAGCAGGGTGGGGAAATTACAGTCATCATTTCATTTCAACGATCAAGCTATCCTTACTCGGGTTATTGATTGGTAGTGCTGTCGGTCTAATCGTAGCTGTTAGTTTGCATCGCTTACCAACGATGAGAGAGGCATTTTATCCGGTTATTATTTTGTCGCAAAACATTCCTATCATTGTTTTGGCCCCGTTGTTAGTCATATGGTTTGGTTTTGGAATCCTACCAAAAATCATTATCATCACGTTAGTTTGTTTTTTCCCAATTACGATTGCCGCATTGGATGGATTCCGGCAAACGAGTGCTGAGCTTATGCATTATATGAAAATGGCTGGTGCATCAAACAAACAAATTTTTTGGAAGGTAGAGTGGCCATATGCGTTACCTTCGATTTTTTCAGGCCTGAAAATAGCTGCTACATATAGCGTAATGGGTGCGGTTATTTCTGAATGGCTGGGAGCTCAAGAAGGGATTGGGGTTTATATGACTCTTGCCTCTTCTTCATTTCGGACAGATCGTGTCTTTGTTGCGATTTTCCTAATTATGATTTTAAGCTTATCATTCTTTGCTATTATTTCTTCATTGGAGAAGAAAATCGTGAAATGGAAGCCTAAGGGAGAGGGAAGTAATCATGAATAAGCTCAGTGTGAAAAAGATAACGAAATCTTTTGAGGAGAATAAGGTGCTGGAAGAGCTATCTTTTCATGTCAATGAAGGAGAATTTGTTTCGATATTAGGTCCTTCTGGAAGTGGGAAGAGTACCTTGTTTCATTTAATTGGCGGCCTCTATACCCCAGACTCGGGAGATATTTGGATGGATGGAGAACGAATCAATGGACAAAGGGGATCAATCAGTTATACGCCCCAATCTTCATCATTATTGCCATGGCGGACAGTCCTTAGCAATATTCTGCTTGGAGGAGAGATTGTTGGCCAAAAAAACGAACCAGAAGCCTTGCGAATGATTGAAAAAGCAGGTTTGAAAGGATATGAACACTCGTATCCTTATGAATTATCCGGCGGGATGAAACAGAGAGTGGCTTTTATCCGGAGTTTGTTGAGCCCACAATCACTCATTTGTTTAGATGAACCGTTCTCAGCCCTTGATGAATTTACGCGGCTGGAGATGCAAAATTGGCTGCTTTCCATTTGGGAAGAATACAAGCGCTCCATCTTACTGGTCACACATAATATTGAAGAAGCCCTCTATCTATCCGACCGTATCATCGTCTTATCTGGTAAACCAGCAAAGGTCAAAAAAGAGTTTATTGTTCCTTTTCCAAGACCGAGGCAGGAGTCCATTGTGTTGAGTGAAGAGTTCTTGCAATGGAAAAAGAAAATCTATAATGAACTATAGCAATCACCTGACTGCTCCAAAACTAGCCAATGGGAAGCAAATAGGAATGATTCGTGCCATGTCTTCTCAAGTAGCAGAAAAGCGTGGGAAATCGGTTGCGTATGGGGGCAGTCAGCTCAAGCAGTTGTTTGGCTACCACTCAATCATTTCGATTTGGTGGTTTTTTTATTGTTGCCACTAAGGTACATGTTAATGACAGTAAATGAACAGGAACTGCCATTTTCATACGTCATAAATAATGATATGATTGGTGAACGAGAGGTTCAAGAAGGAGTATTGGACACGACAACACCGATGGGAAAGCTTATGGTCACGATGCTTGGAGGATAGTCGAATTTGAATATGACGTGAACCGAAAAAAACAACTTGAGGGGATCGCAATAGCAAAGAAGAACGGGGTATACAAAGGCAGACCAGTCAAATATTCAGCGAACAACATAAAGTCAAACATGCGATTGATTATACCTATAGGAGCGAACAGTGAAAGAGGTGGCTTCTATCACGGGTATTAGTGAGCGGATTCTCTACAGAAGGATGAAGGATCAAAATATTACACGAGAGGTGACTCTATGAAAAAACTAGTAGCGGCATTTAGTGTGTGGGCTTTGTTTGCATTGACTGTTTTTATTCTAATAGATCCACCAACGAATGGACAGTCATCAAATAACAAATCGGCCCACTATTTGGTGGGTGTAAATTATGATCGCTTAGTAGAGGTGGGAGAAGTAGCGGTTGGGTTTGAGGTTGGAGCGGTTGAAATTCTGGAAATGGATACACCTATAGTGGAAGCTATATCTGTAGAAGGTGTAGCGGTTGGGTTTGATGATGAAACGGTTGAAATTCTGGAAATGAAGACACCTATAGAGGAAGTTGTATCTGAAGAAGATGAAGGTAATTAAAAACGCCTTGCTGGGTCCCCATGGATCACGGCAAGGCGTTTTTGACAATCTGCAAATGATAGTCTTTAGAATTTACATTTTTGTCTTTTATTTATTGCAGTTCGTACCAGTGCCAGTCTAAGCGCTCATTAATCACGACCGATATATAGTTTGTCAAAATGGAATCATGTGTTTAGCAATGATACTGCCATTTTTCATGTATTTTCTACTTGCCCAATACAGTTAAAAACGAAAGGAGTTTTACCTCTGTCAAATAAAAATAATGATAGAATTGCAAAAAAATTGGAATGACAGTCGCTGTTATGTTAACGATCATAGTAGTTTTATTGTTTTTTATATCTATTTCTATTGGTATATGTTTTGGAGTTGTGTATTTATTATCAAATTTTTCATTTGTTAATTTTCAATATTATTCGAATTTCTGGGATAATGTTTTATTTTTTATGGGACTTACTGTTTTAAATCTATTTGTACTTGCATTAATTGAGGTATTAATAACGATAGATAGGATAAAAGTGAAAAAGTTATTAGATTTGGGACCTACTAATGTAAAAGAGTGGATTTTGTACTTTTTAGTGTTCATTGTTTATATGAATGTTTTTAATATCTATTCTGTTAGATTAGAGGCTACTGTCGTGGGAACTAGTTTCATTGCTATATGTTTTGTCACCATTTTTGTTTTTCTTGAATTTTTACTTGATAAAATTCAAGGTGAGGAAGAGCAGGAGCGTTTGGAAGATGTATAAAACTCTATTGTTGAGTCTGTATGTGACCTGGTTATAACAAAGGATGTTATCGAAATCAATATAGGTATTGTATATATCGAATGGAGGGTATACAAAGCTTTGCAGATTATATTTGAGTAGGAACACTCGTATCCTTATGAATCATCCGGAGTCTGCTGGGCCCACAATCACTCAGTTGTTTAGATGAACCATTCTCAGCTCTTGATGAATTCGCACGTCTGGAGATTGCTCTTCACGGGTAGGATTTTGTGTGGGGCGCTACTTATATAATATGAGTACATAATTTCTCTTTTTGGGTATTTTTTTTCGCATCTTGGTCAATGATAGGTGAAAAAAGGAGGGAAGGTAAAGATGTTTGTATTAGGAAAACCGAGGAGTAAATTTGGTTTTTTTTTAGATAAGAGAAGTATTACCGTAGTTGAATTTTCAAAGGAATCAGGTGTTACTAGAAAAACATTGGGGAAGGCTTGTAACGAAAGAGATTATATTCCACGCCAAGATGTAATGAAGAAGATTTTAAAGACTGTTAGAAAAGTAGATCACAACGCTAAAATGAGTGATTTTTGGAACATGTGACTTTCGATGGGATAAAGGGTTGGACAGGTTTCGAGTCATATTCAGTCTTATTGGTTGAACGTTAAAGTAGAAAAGTTGTGTGTGCATTTATGGAATAACATGAAAGGTGTGAGGCAAATGCTTGATATTACTTGGGAAGTGTTTAGTCAGACTGGGAATGTTGAATTGTATCTTCTGTTAAAAGAAATAGAAGAACAAGAAGTTGTGCATATAACCGAAAACAAAGAAACAGCGGATTTTTTCGTATAATCGCTTTTAACTTTTGATTGAATATTCTGTATTATTGTGCTAAACTAATATCAACTGTCATGATACGTACGGTTACTCCATCCGTTCGGATCAAGATGACCCCCAGGAAGATAATCTCTCGCCTAGGGGTTTTTATTTATGGGAAATAAAGTATAAAAGACAGTCCACCAGTCCACCTATCCACCTACCAATTGAAGTAAGAGTGGTTAAGTGATGACGGTCAATATAGTATATGTAAACCCACATCATCAAAGTTTTGAACAATAAAATTCTTCACCAATACGCCAGAAGTATCCATAATAGTTATACCGATACTTCCGATAATACCTCCATCTATTACAGGTGTCACTTTCCCGATCCCAATCAGCTTGATATTCTCTTTACTAATGGTGACTTCTTCTGTATAAGGATCACCATTTCCTTTTGCTTTTACTAATATGATATCTGCTGGATTGGCTTCCGTAACTGCATCTGAAATCGTAGGAAATTCATCAGGCACCATGAGTGTTTTTCCGTTAAAGACAAGGACCCCTACCACGATGACGACACCTATGAAGAGTACCCCAACAAACGTGAGTATAATACCCGTCACTGAACATTTGGACGTTTTTTAATCCCTCACCTCTCTACCTTTCCGAACGGTGTTTTCAGCAGTGATGCTTTTCATCTTTCAAACACTTGCGTACAAATTTCGCAATAAGAAAGACGGTAATTATCGCAAAAATAATCCCGATAATAAGGACGATAATCGCAGGGATGACAACCACGAGATCGCATATTTCTCCGAAACCTAATACCAACAATGCTGTGGCGATAATAATGGCGTTTGATAGTGCCAACCAACAAAGGGCAAAGCCCACTCCTTTACATGCACAACAGACTTTTTCTTCTTGAAGGGTCATCGTTTTTCACCTCGTTTTTTTATTTTTGCTGACTATCCACCTTATGAGAGAAGACCCCGATATGTTGATGAAGTTAAAAAAGACCCGTTAGCGTCATTTTCGCCGTGCCATTCGTTACGATTAAGCGGTAAGACTTTTTCCTATTACTGTTTCAATGTACTAAATTATGTTTTTGGGTGATGTGACTTAAGTCACACTTTGTTGATTTGTAACAATTTTACGTGTTCCTTTTTTTCTATTTTCGAAGGTGTATCCTTAGTTAAAATTGGTGTTGATGGTTGATTATTGTAAGCGAATAAGTTAATAATGAAGACATAGCTTACCCTTTTTGTAGGTCAATGGGTGTGTCGTAACTTTACACGTAGAGGTGACTAGTTTTTGGTCGCTCAAAGCTGTTACATCAACGAATTTCGGAGATTTCTTAAATGTAGTTTTGACAATAACTGAAGGTTGGAGCAGGCTAGATGAAAAATAAAAATATAATGACTGATGTAGAAAAAGAGAATTCACTTATATCAAATGATAGGGTACAAGAATTCCAGCGATTTATTGATCGTTTAGAGGGAATGGGTGAGTATCGTTTACCTCAACGTGCTTACCATATTATTAGACTGGCTATTCGAGATTTAATGCTGCCTCCTGGAAAGGCAATATTAGAACGTGAGATGAGTGAAGTGCTCCAAATGAGTCGAACTCCTGTAAGAGAAGCGCTCGTACGATTAGAAACGGAAGGTGTTGTTCGACTGGTTCCAAGACGAGGTTTTATTGTAGAGCCGATTGAAAAGGTGGATCTTAAGGAAATTTATGAAGTTGTCGAAACGTTGGATGGGCTTGCGATCGAGCTGGCTACTATGCGGGTAGGCGACACAGAACTTGATAAACTTGAGTCAATCATTAAGAATCAGGAGGAAGAACTTGAAAAAAGGAATCTAAAAGGGTGGTCCATTCTAGACGATTTATTTCATTCTTCAATTATTGAATACGCAAAAAGTAAACGTCTTCATGCAGTGATTGATAGTTATTCAGATCAATCTTATAGAGCTCGATTATTTACGATCAAACATCGTCCAATTCCTCATCGTTCTATTGTAGAACATAAAGCAATGGTTTCATGTATGAGAGCAAAAGACGGTAAAGCTGCTCGTATGGTCATGCAGTCACATCGGAGACGGGCTCAAAAGGAAATTTTGGACGCTCTAGATAAAATAGATGAAATGAAGCGCGCAGATAAATAAGAAAAAGGCAGTTTCCTATAATCAATAAAGGAAACTGCCTTTATAAATGTGCAGTAAGTAATTGGGTTATAGTAACCCACCAAAGACGAGGGGAACAAAGTAGTAAACAATAATGGTAGTAAAGAGGATGGATAACAAATTTAGCCATACGCCCGTTTGCGCCATTTTACCCATTTTTACATAACCTGTTCCAAATACAATGGCGTTTGGTGGTGCGGCAACTGGAAACATAAATGCAAATGTCGCTCCCATGCAAGCAGCTACCATTAGAACGATCGGATCAGTACCCAATGATACGGCAGCGGCAGCTACAATTGGATACACCATTGTGGAAGTGGCTGTATTGGAAGTGAACTCAGTGAGTATAGAAATGAGACTAACGATTAATACAATGATAAGGAAGATTGGAACACTGTTGAAGTTAATTAGTTGTCCACCGATCCATTCATCGAGACCAGAGTTCATAATACCCGCAGCCAGAGCCAACCCCCCACCAAAGAGCCATAAAATTCCCCATGGAAGTTTAAGAACTGTATCCCAGTCTAAAATCGTCCCTTTTTTATTTTTGGCAGGGATTAAAAAGAGAATGAACCCGCCAATTAATGCAATAAGTGTGTCATCGAGCGTAGGAATAAAATTGTTAAGTAGAAAACCACGTGTGATCCATGCTAATCCTGTGAGTGAAAATACGGTTAATACTACTTTTTCTTCAAAACTCATCTTACCGAGGTTCTCAAGATCTCTTTTAACAATGCTGCGTCCTCCAGGTATATCCTTTACTTTCATCGGAAAAGCGATTTTAACAAGATAAAGCCAGACAAGGGGGATAAGAATAATAACCATAGGTAAACCGAAAAGCATCCAGCGTGCAAAGGATATTTCTACACCATATAAATTAGTTACTGTGGCAGCTAAAATTATATTGGCTGGCGCACCAACCAGTGAACCGAATCCTCCTATAGTAGCTGAATAGGCAGTCCCGAGCATTAAAGAAGTTCCAAAGGGGAAGTTCCCTGGGGTGGTGTCAATGACTGTATTGTTTTTCAGAGAATCCGCTACATGTTTTGTTACTGCTAAGCAAATAGGGACCATCATCATGGTTGTAGCAGTATTTGAAATCCACATCGATAAAAATGCGGTGGAAATCATAAATCCAAGAATAATCATGCTCGGATTCGTTCCAATAAAAGCGATGATAGAAAGTGCGATACGTTTGTGAAGATTCCATTTCTCCATGGTTAACGCGATCATAAAGCTTCCTACAAAAAGAAAAATTAATGGATCGCCGTAAGAAGCAGATACTGCTCCTGTTTCCATCACACCTGTAAGAGGAAACAGTAAGATTGGAAGTAGTGATGTGATTGGAATAGGGACTGCTTCCGTCACCCACCATGTAGCAACCCAAGATACCGAAGCAAGAACGGTCACCGCATCATTTGACATGTCAGCTGGAGAAACAAATAATTTTATTAAAATGAATAGTGCAGGCCCGACGATTAAACCAACTAATTGTGATTTTGTATAATTAGGTGGTTTCTTTTGTTGTTGTTCGTTCTTGCTATTTGCCGATCGATCTTCAAGTGGTGAGGCAGTACCCTCGGACCCTGTTGGCTTTAGATTAAGACTGCTGAATAAGGCGATCATTATTCCTTTCACTTGATCATTCAACGTCCACATGTATGACCAGAATGCTTTTGCGCTTGTCATAATCAACCTCCCAGTTTGTTAAAGAATTCAAATGTTACCGCTTTCAAAAAACACCCTCCTTTATTAACGAAATTCGTAAATTCTTAGTTGAATGGTATAGTAATGAATACATTAATGTCAATATAAATATATGAAATATTTTGACTATTTAACAGGTGATTGTTGTTTGTATAAGTTGAATAGGAGGTTAGTGTGTAGTGTTGTGTGTGTTTTACTGAAATTAAAATGCTAGTATATATAACAACTTGACAATAACGTATACGTTGATTTAACATTCAAGTTGTAAATAGTTAAAATAATCTAAATTTGATTAAACTTTTTTGGGGGGATTTTAGTGAGTGCAGAAAAAAAGTTTCGTATAGCTGTTATTCCGGGTGATGGGATTGGGAAAGAAGTCGTTCGAGAAGGGTTACGGGTCCTCGATCACTTAGCAAACGAATCAAATGGTCAGTTTTCCTTTGAAAGCGATTTCTTTCCGTGGGGCTGCGAGTATTATTTAGAAAATGGTAAAATGATGGATGAAGATGGAGTCGAAAAGTTAAAAGATTACGATGCGATTTATTTTGGTGCAGTTGGATTTCCTGGTGTACCAGATCATGTGAGTTTATGGGGATTGCGCTTAGCTATTTGTCAGGGATTGGATCAATGGGCAAATATTCGCCCAGTTGAATTCTTGCCAGGAGTTCCAAGAAGGCTTAATCATCCTGATGTAGAAACGTTAAATTGGATACTCGTTCGGGAAAATTCAGAAGGTGAATACTCTGGAGTAGGCGGTCGGAATTTTTCAGGTCGTGGGAATGGAAACGAAGTGGCGGTTCAATCAGCCTTATTTACGGAACAGGGGTGTGAAAGGATCATCCGTTATGCATTTGATCTTGCCCGGACACGTAAAAGAAAGAAAGTAACAAGTGTGACAAAGAGTAATGCGCAGCAGTATGGAATGGTGTTGTGGGATGAGGTATTCGCCCGTGTAAGTAAGGAGTACCCTGATGTTGAAACAGATCAACAGCTTGTCGATGCCATGGCTGCACAATTCGTATTGCACCCTGAAGAATTAGAAGTAGTGGTTGCTTCAAACTTGTTTGCAGATATTTTATCTGACTTAGGAAGTGCCCTCGCTGGAAGTTTAGGGATAGCGGCAAGCGCTAATCTTAATCCAGAAGGGTGTACGCCAAGTATGTTTGAATCTGTACATGGGTCTGCTCCAGACATTGCTGGGGAAGGGATCGCCAATCCGATCGGTACAATTGGAAGTGCAGCATTAATGTTAGACCATCTAGGACTAAAGGAAGAAGCGAAGCTCTTGAACAAAGCGATTGAAGAAACGACACGTAA
This sequence comes from Jeotgalibacillus marinus, assembly GCF_040801915.1. NCBI lineage: Bacteria > Bacillati > Bacillota > Bacilli > Caryophanales > Caryophanaceae > Jeotgalibacillus > Jeotgalibacillus marinus. The sequence goes on from NZ_JBFMIA010000012.1 coordinate 23,291, forward strand.
AGGGTTTCTAACTCGTGATATAGGTGGAACGCACAATACGGTTGAAATCACAGACGCTATTATCGAAAATCTATCGATGGTTAAAGAGGAAGTGTAGGTTAAGATACTGTAATCGAAATAATCCTTCAACAAAAACACAAAAGGTCTCACAGGCGATCAACGCTTGTGAGACCTTCTATTATTTAGCGAAGAACGCCGCAATGACTTGGCGATCTTCTTCACTCAATCCATATAGTTCGAACGTGATCAGGTGTTCAATCTCATTTCGCAACTGCTCAACAACCGAGTCATCGCGGGCACCCAAAATGCCCTCAACCAACTCGACCAATTTCACTTGCTGCTCACCAGAAGGACACTTCAACGGCAAGGCTTGAATATTTCCTTTCAACACCTTCACCGCACTCCATTTATTCATGTAGTAAAACTGCATCAAATCAGAATTCAGCAGTGCGAGAATGGTTTTCATCTCCATACCTGGAATGCGCGGCGTGATGATGTTGGCACTATTTAATGTGAGTGATTGTTCCGCATCATAGGCAAATACGAGCTTTTTATTGATAAATTTATAAATCAGCTTTTCATCGACACGGTAAAACGACGTCGGCTTTATTTGCTGATACGCTTCTGGCTTGAACTCAATATGCTTTTTCGCAGGAGCCAGACGATACGGCTTTACGTCTTTCCCTGTATAAATAGGTTCGCTCCGTTCAGTCGGTTCGTCCAACAGATGCTGTTTATTATCACCCGTCACGATCCCAAGTGCGTAATCTGTATGCTCATCTAAATAAAACAGATCATTCTGCTCTTCAATCTTACGCACAACCGCATACAAATCATCCGTCGCTTCTGGGTTGATCGTGTAGTCGCATGTAATGATGTTCTGAAGGTCGATCGAGGTCACGGCTCCTGACGATACAATCTCCACGCGGTCATTTCTCCTTGTAGAGTTGGACACCTGCACGCTCACCGTTGGCGAATTCACATGGTTAAACATCTTATGATTCAATACGATTTTCTCTAAATTAAATTCCGTGATCACATGCTCACGGATCCATTTATGTGCACCCACATTTAAAAAAGACACAGGCAACACAAAGAATAAATGTCCGTCTTCCGCTAAACGCTGTACATACTTATGTAGTATCAGCGAAAAACTTTCACGCTGTCTTGACTTCATTGTCGGATAAAGTTGAGTGATTTGCTCGATCTCACCCTTGCTAAAACTGTAGCCCCACGGTGGATTGCCAATGACTAAATCGAACTTCTTGTCATTAACAACCGATGATGCAAATCCAATCTCTTCATTTAAAAGAGCATTCCCCACATGAATCGAAAGCGGCGGAACTCCATCAAGCGTGCCGTGGCAAATGATCAAATTCACCTTCGTCAGCATCACGCTTGTTTCATCAAGGTCGATACCGTGTAGGACGTCGCTCAAAATCAACTCACTTGGGACGTGTTGCTTTAACTGATGAAAGCATTCAATCAAGAAATTCCCAGAACCACAGCAAGGGTCAATGATCATAGCAGACTCCTTGAATGCACTAAAATCAATAGTCTGAATCATTTCCTTCATTATATAGTGCGGCGTGTAATACGATCCTTGCTTCTTACGGACGTCCAACGTGACAAGTGCTTGATAAATCTGGCCGAGGAAGTCTTCGTGTTTGGCGAAGTAAGGAATGGTGAGCGTCTTAATCTCACTAAGCACTTCAAGTTGCTCAGGTGACAAGGAATGATCGGCATCAAATAATTCTGGCAGCACCCGCTGAATAGCAGGATGTACGTCAGGGGCAATCGATCGGATCAATGGAGTCTGATTCTCAGCACTCGAAATAATACCCTTATCCCATAAAACCTTTAGCGACAATTCTTTCATGACGATACTCACATTAATACTTGAGCGCTCCACAATTGCGGATAGTGTCTCTATAACTCCTGTATATTCATTATGCTCTACATAATCTGTGGGAATCACTGTGCTCGTCACGTACTTCTTGTTGCGCCGTGACTGTAGCGCTGTGCTTGTTCCATTCATCAATTCTTCACGAAGCCGCACAACCTCCGAGCGATCAAACCGCTTATCCACAACAGGTGCAAACACACCTTTTTTTACCCAGTTTGCCACGGTTGCCTTAGACACATCAAGTAGTTCTGCTGTTTGAGCGAGAGTTAGTAAATTCTCCGTCTTATTCATGTTTATCTCCTTACATGAGTTCGTTCTTTATGGTTTGCTCGTGGCTTTTTATCCGCGTGATTATATGTTGTTATTGTTTAGATGATATACGATTTGGAGGGGGGGAGCAAGGATAGGGGAAGGGGTTACTAGAAGATCATTCAAACAAACGTTTATTTGAGATTACAGGGACAAGCAAGAGTACGTTCGTTTGTGTGAATAAGTTCAAAAAGCCGATCGTTCGTTAATGATGAACCATCGGCTTTCCTTTCAATCGTTATTTTTTAACAACATGAAGTAGTATCTTCGCTATCGCCTTTCGTGAAGAAGAACTCCCACTCATTTCCTTCAGGATCCGTCACCCAAAACTTATCCTGAAGAGCATAACAACAGTTTGTATTCATTTCTTCTCTGGCGAAGAAACCAAGCTTCTCTAGTCGTTCTTTATGTTTTAATACCTCTTCAAGACTTGCTACTTGAATACCAAAGTGACCAACCTGATTACCTTTAACTTCATTTCTGACATTCAATGTAAAGTTTAATGCTAACTCCTCCGGTAGAAATTTTGCATAATCATCTTTAATTTTAACCGGTTTCTGATCAAAGACCTTAGAGTAAAATTCAATGGATGCTTGAAGATCAGTTACATTTAAACCAACGTGTGCTCTTAACATAAAACCACTCCTTGTATCAATTTTTTTTGATGAATGAATTAAAAAAATAACAATCACCGGCTTGCGTTAATTTGTAATCTTTGTTGATCTAATAAGACCCAAGGACATTTCGTCTTATTAAATCAATTTTTCTTGATGTAAGTTTAGTATATATCGATATTTACCATAATGCAAGCGTTAAATCAATTTTTTTTGATTTTTTTTATTAGATAGGATGTCGTAAATGCTCAATTTATTTGGAAAGCATTCAATCAAGAAATTCCCAGAACCACAGCACGGGTTAACGATATCATCGTAGCAGACTCCTTGATGCAATGATATCAATGGAATCATTTCCTTCATAATGGTTTGAGGGAGAGTCATTAAATTCATCCTCTTATTAAAGTTTATCCCCTTGTTCGTATGTTGTTATTGTTAAAATGATATATGATACGGTGGAGGGATTGTGAGAAAAAGTTATCAATAAGGATGACTCTGTGAATAATAGATAATGGTCATATATATATGTCTATACAAAGAGATCAAACTAAATATACGTTTTAAATCGTACTTTAATAGTTTCTTCTTAATGCATTGAAATAGTAATATATAGATATAGAACGGACGTGTTACATTACTAATGAGGTTCTCAAGATATCATTTAGGGTCCTAAGAAAGACTGGTTGGAAATGCTATGCAAACCATCAAGAGGATATTTAGCGTGGCATTAGGATATAATTTAAAAGAATAATTGAGGTGATATTATGGCTCATAAAATACCAAATTTTATTAACGTTCGTGATTATCAGAAAGATGCCATCAGTTCTTGGTATAACAATAATGGTAAAGGTTTATTAGAGATGGCGACAGGCACTGGTAAGACAATTACTGCATTATCACTTTCAGCTAACCTGACAAAAACTGTTGGGAAGCTAGCTATTATTGTTGTTACCCCTTTTACACAATTATCATTGCAATGGGTAGAAGAATGTAGAAATTTTAATCTCTTACCAATTAAAGCATTTGAAAATAAAAATAAATGGTCACCGAAGATGGAACAGTATATAGATGCTTATAATGAGAATTTGTTAGAGAATATTTGTATAGTAACTACAAATGCAACTTTTTCACAGAAGACATTTCAATCGTTATTGGCAAACCTAAAAAACCCTGCACTGCTAATTATAGATGAGGCGCATTATTTTGGAGCGAAAAATTTAAGTAAGTCACTACCCGAGCACATAAATTTCCGATTAGCATTAACTGCAACTCCTGAAAGATGGATGGATGAAGAGGGAAGCGAAAGGCTTCTCAATTACTTTGGTAATAAGGTAGTTTATAAATTTGGATTAGATCAAGCTATTAAAGAGGGATTTTTGACGAGATATTATTATTACCCTCATTTGGTAGAACTTACACCTGATGAGGCGGAAAGTTATGTTGAATTAACATTGAAAATAAGAAAGCTTTCTCATCAAGCAAAAGTGGATAAAGAAAAAAAGGAGATAATGAATCGTTTAGCAATAAAAAGAGCGAGGATTATATACTCTGCGCACAATAAAATGAATGTTTTAAGGGGAATTATAGAGAAAAATATAAATATTAAAAAATCATTGTTTTATTGTGGAGACGGTAAAGTTCAAAGTGATGTAAATATCGAAGTCAGACAGCTTGATGGTGTTATGTCCCTTTTAAGAAATGAATTTAACATTGAAGCAAAAAGATTTACCTCATCAGAACCGAATAAAACTAGAAGTAAAATCCTTACTGACTTTGAAAAAGGTGAAATTGACGCCTTGGTCGCAATTAAGTGCTTAGATGAGGGGATTGATGTTCCTTCAACACAAACAGCTTATTTGATTTCGAGTACTTCAAATCCTAAAGAGTTTATTCAAAGAAGGGGAAGGGTTCTTCGAAAACACAAGGATAAGCATCATGCAATTATCCATGATTTTATTGTATTACCACCAAACCCTTATGACTTTTATGAAAAAGAAGATGAAATGTTTAATATTGAAAGAGCCCAACTAGGGAAAGAGTTACAAAGGTTTGCTGAGTTTTCAAATTTAGCAATAAACGGGCCAGAAGCAGATAATGTTATATGGAAAGTTAAACAGAAGTATAATTTATTAGATATGTGAGGTGAAAATAATGGAGAACGTTAACACTCTAGAAGAAGTTTTAATGAGATTGGATAACAGAGAAAAGAAAATGCTGAAAAATATACTCGATTTAGAAAAAGCAGCTTTGGATAGAAATAGTCAAAAAAGAGTGCAAATAAAAAAAGAAATATATGATGTTATCAAAATGGGAGTGAAGAGTGAATGATTTTTAATAAAATTGAACTTCATAATTTCCGTCAATTTTATGGAACTCAAGAAATAATATTTTCTATAAAAGATGGTAAGCACGTGACGGTGATTCATGGTGAGAATGGATCAGGGAAGACTGCTTTATTGAATGCGTTTAACTGGTGTCTGTATGGGAAAACGGATTTGCCAAAACCGAATGATTTAATCAATGAATTTGCATATTCTGAAATGGATAAACTAGGTAAGGTTGAGATGTATATAGAATTAGAGTTTAAGTCTCGACAAACGGAATACTTGTTAAGAAGAACATTAAAGTTTGAAGAGAAGGATAAATGGACTTTTGCGAAAGATACTACTGGAGAAGTTACCTTAAAATATTATTCTGATGATAGATACAAAGAAATAGGAAATCCTTCTATTGAATTAAATCAAATTTTACCTGAAAATATGAGAAATTATTTCTTCTTTGATGGAGAAAGAATAGATAATTTATCAAAACAAGAAGATAGCTTGGAGATAAAAGAAGCTATAAAGACGATTATGGACTTAGAAGTATTAGAAAGAAGTATAGAACATACAAAGTCTGTTAAGAAGCAATTTATGGATGAGTTTAAGGAAAACACCAATGACTCGACTAAACTTGTTGTAAATCAGTTAGAAAATGCTACATCTAAATTAGACAACATGAAGGTGGAGTTAGACCAGGTTAAAAACAATATAAGTATTAGAAAATCCCAAAAGCAAGATATTGAAATCAAGCTGTCGAAAATTGATTCTATTGCAGTGATTCAACAAGAGAGGATGGAACTTGAAAAAGAAAAAGGGAAAAGTGAGATGGAGCTAAGGGATGTAAGTAAAAAAATAACTCAAAAAATAAGTAAAGAAGGGTACCTTGCTATTACCCGTTCTCTTGTGCATAGAGTAAGTGAACGGTTAGAAGAAACAAATAACACGAGAAGTTCTCGAGTAGAAGTTCCTATTCGAGTGTTAAAAACTATCATTGAAAATGACAAATGTATTTGTGGAACATCATTGTCTGATGGACAAGATGCTTTGGCAGAAATCAAGCATTTACTTGATCATTCATCTCCAGACAATGAGGCTACTTCTTATGCATATCTTAGTGGTGATAATAAATTAGTGGATAGCTATAGAAATCGTTTTTTCGAAGATCTAACTGATTTGAGAAAAAGAGAAGCGAATTTAATTGAACATATTGATGACACAATGAACAGAATTGAGGAAAAAAGTGCAGAAATATCTAAAAGAGACTTTGAAGACCTTAATGGATTGGAAAAAAAACGAAAAACATTTGAACTTGAAATTGAATCTTATCAAAAAGACTTAGGGTTATTAGAAAATTCAATTGAAAATTATGAGAGAGAAATTAAAGATTTGGAGAAACAACTAGCAGAGCAAAAAGAAATTGAGAGTAAAGCGGTGATATCAAAAAAACGGTATGAAACAAGTGCTAAGATTCTAGACGTAATGGAACAGATCCATATAATAAAGGAAAATGAAGTGAAAGTAGAGCTTAAGGAGAGGCTTAAGAAAGTTTATAGCTATTTTTTAAGAAAAGAGTATTCAATTGATCTAAGTAGTGATTTTACACTGATTGTGAAAAACAAAAGTCAAAAAAAAGTTGCGATGTCGCAAGGAGAACGACAAATAACAAGCTTATCGTTTATTGGAGCAATCGTCGAAATGGCTAGAGAGAAATATAATAAAAGGTCAGGTAATGGTATTGGTGAAGGGGGAATATATCCTCTTGTAATGGATTCCCCATTTGGTGCATTGGACTCTGATCATAGAAAACGGGTTGCTCAAGGTGTACATAAATTATCCGACCAGATTATCGTCATTCTATCTACTTCACAGTGGAAAGGTCAAGTGGAAGAATCCTTGTCTAATTACGTAGGTTCCAGTTATACCTTAGATTATCAAGCGCCTATGGTATCAGGTGATCCTTCTTTTGAATTTACAAAGATTGAGGTGTCATCAAAATGAACAGAAGAATAAGAAGACCAACTGACCAATACAAGATTTACAAGGAAGTAACCGATAAAGACTCCATAGGACTTTTTGAATCATACAAAGATTATTTTATGCTATCAGCAGTAGTTGGGCTTGTAGTAGGAGAGAAAAGAGAATTTACGTCTTCATTAGAGTTAATATCATGGAATGTTTTTAATTATGAAACTGATTTACCAGTTATTAATCTTATATATTACTTAGATAGGAGAGATGTAAATATATTATATGACGATAATGAAGAAAGTTTTAATGAAAAGATAACTGTAATCGAAGAATATGCGGCAGCTGGAGCTGAAATTGTCTACCAAAAGCTCATTCAAGATCCAACTAGAGCTAGAGACGTTTTGATCTCATATTTTACGAAGTTAAATACACGTATAAAGCAAGAACAGCATAATGATGTGAACATTATTGGTGAATTTTTATCTTGAGCTAAAGGAGCATTGATCAGCTCGATCAATGCTCCGTTTATATACTAGAACTTTTCCTAAAGTTGTTCAAAAACCTTCATTTCCTTAAGTGATTGATAAGGTGAAAGTGAAAAGCGGATTGACTCTCTTACTTCTTTTAAGGAGAAGCCCATTGCTTGTAAGACATGAGACGGTTTTGAACTACTGCATGCTGAACCGCTAGATGCTGCAATAATTGGAGCAAGCTTTTTTAATAAAATTTCATTATTGACGCCAATAAATCTAACATTGACAACACCTGGTATTTTTTTCTTGTCGTCTGAATTGAAGGATATATGATCATTAAACTTGTTTTTTAAAATTTGTGTTAAGCTACTTTCTAATAGTTTCATTTGCTCACTATTTTGTATTAGTCGTTCATTAGCTAACTTTGCAGCTTCCCCGAATCCTACTATATTGTGTACAGCGTACGTTCCGCTACGCATGTTGTTTTCTTGACCTCCTCCGTGTATAAGTGGGGTAAAAGGAATTGATTGTTTATATTCATCTTCTCGAATTATTGAAATTCCGATTCCCTTTGGACCAAAGACTTTATGAGCAGACGCCGATAGAAACCCAACACCAGGAATTTTTGCCCAATTAATCTCAATCTTCCCCACCGCTTGAGTAGCATCAGTATGAAATAACACATTTTTTTGTTGAGCAATAGTAGATAGAGTTGAAATATCATTTAGAGATCCAGTTTCATTATTTGCCCATATGATAGAGATTAAAATTGTATCATCTCGAATTGCTAATTCGAGGTCATTTGGATTAACTCTCCCATATGAGTCTACATCTAAATAAGTGATCTCAAATCCTTTTTTCTCTAAGAAAATACAAACATCTAAGACCGAAACGTGTTCGGCCTTAGATGTAATGATGTGTTTACCCTTCTTAGCGTAATAATCAGCTACACCCTTAATGATCATGTTATTGCTCTCAGTTGAACCGCTTGTAAAAACTATTTCATTTTCAGTTGAGTTAAAGAGTTTGCAAATGTGTTCTCTAGCTTTCTTGACTGCTTGTTTTGAATCGGTAGCGAGTTTGTAATATTTTCCAGAAGGGTTTCCGTATTCATTTTCGAGATAAGTAAACATCTGTTCTCTAACTTCTGGAAGAATTGGAGTAGTTGCACTATTATCAAGGTACAGCATGCTTAACACCTCCATTACTAACCTATTTTAATAAATTTGATATAAATTTATCGTAATTCCCAGAATGCTGATATTCTTGTTCCAGCAGAATGCATCCTCTTGATAAGTGTGCGTTATATAAGCCAGGAAAGTATTCTTCTTCTTCAACATGTCTTTTTGAATGTTGTCTAATAAGGGCTTTATAGAAATAGTCTTGATCACCTGTGAGGGTGTTTCGATTGAACTCAAGGCCGTCAGGATCACTACTCTTTAGTTCTGGGATAGTTGGTACCTTAAGTGATAAGGCGATAGAAAGTCTAGCTAAAATATTTGGTGTCATGCTAGTTGATGACTGTAGTGACTTCAATGTAGTGGCAGTATTAGAGTCAGTTTTCAATCTGAAGTTCATAATTTAATCACCCTTCAAAGAACCCTTTTTTAATATTAGTTCGCTTGTTTGTGACATCATAATCCAACGTATATTCCTCCGAAATATAAGGGTGCATTTCACCATGTAGTTTAGCATCGATCTCTGAGTCTGTTGATAGCACAATTACTTGTTTCCCAAACTTAGGAATCAATGAAGTACAGACAGATCTTTTGTGTTCGTTATCTAATCTTCCTAGTAAAGTATCAAAAATAAATGGTAGTTCTCTTTTAGATGAAGTAAATACTCCCCAAATTATTGAAAGGATAAGTAACTCTTTTTCACCCGCAGAAAGATTATCTTTATTTACTGGTACGTCTTCAGTGTTCAGAATGGTGATAGTAAAATCTGTTGGATCAATTTTAATTGTATTGATAAAATCCTTTTTTCGAAATAGTCTTTTCAACATTCTTGTTGAAAAATACTCTACATCCTGCAATTTTCCTCGAAGCTGTATTCGTCTAAATTGTTCACTAACAGAAATTATTTTTTCTGAATGCTCGAAGGAGGAATTTTTCTTTTTAACCCCATGTAATTTCTTTGATATTTTTTCGTGTTTTTTTTCTAGGTCTGCTTGCTCGCTGTTTGCCATATCGATTTCTTTAGATAGATGATCAATTTCGAATTGGATTTCCTTGCTTGTTGTAGTCATTGATGAAATAGACGTCAACATTTCATTGAATTCACTGGTTTCATTATTATCTTGTAACTGTTTTTTGATGTTTTGTACTTCAATAAGAAGTTTTTTTTGATCTTGAATTTTTTGGTTGACACTCACAAATCTTTCCTCATTAATACTCGAGTTAAGAGAACGAACTTGTTGCGCTTCAGCATTTGAAGCGTAATGAATTAGATTAACATCATCATTTGTAGTTAGCTTTTCTTGTAACAGGTTTAACAAATTTTCGTTGTTTTTTTTATTGGACTGAATATTTGATTCAAAAAGTAATTCACTGATTGGCAAGGATTTAATTTTTTTACTTAATACTTGAGATATATGGAAATCTTCTTCGAGATCTAATTGTTTGACTGAATTTCGAAGTAAGGAAATCGACATAAAGAAAGGTAATTCTTTAGCGATGAAATTTTTTATGTCGTCGTTTAAGTTTTTTCTAGCTGCTTCAATTCTTGATATTTCATTGTATAATTTTTCACGTTCTTCATAAACAATTCCTCCATGGAGGGAGAAGTTTTTTTGTGTGTTTTCAATTTCACTTTGTAAGTCTAAAAGATTTGTTGAAAGTTTTTCTTTTTTAGTTGAAAGGGTAGATATTCTTTCATTTACGTCTCTAAGCTGATCGGATATTTGAGATTCTTCTTCAAACAATTCTTTTGTCTGTTTGTTATCGATGGATTGAGAAGAATAAATTTTCAAGTCATTTTCAAGGTTTGTAAAGAGATCAAGGTTAAATATTTTAGATGAGAGTTCTCTGAGATATTCTGACATCTTATCATTTGAAATGATTTTTGAAATTTCTTCACCATCGAATAAACACAGTTCTAGCAATGAAGGTGGAAAGTTATTTCTTAAAGATGTGAAAAAGCGATCTTTATCAGCTTCATTTAAATGCTTTCCGTCTCTTATTACATAGACTTCTTCTTTTATTTTTTCATTTTCAATACTCCAATCGCGATATATAGAACATTCAAAGCGTTTGAAGTTTTCAACTATGGAAAAATCTATTCTAACTCTAAAGTGATTTTCACCATTTTTAATTGCGGCATTATTAAATAGAGAGGAAACTTTTTTAAAGTATTCTCTAGTTTCTGTTCTGTATCCATATGTCAAGGGACCATAGAGAGCTAACCTAACCGCAGACAAAAAAGTTGTTTTACCAGCGCCATTCTTACCGCCAATAAGTATAGTATTGGCATCCTTTTTGGTAGGGAAGTTTATGGTATTGAGATTTTTATAGGGTCCTAAATTGACTAAAGTAATTTTTTTAAATATCACAGTGGGTTTTCCTTTCAGTTCAATTACAAATGTAAGTAATCTTGTTTAAGTGCAGAAGAAAGCTGGTCCATCAACCCTCTTCTTACTTTAAATCCAGAGTGGTTTTTTTCAATTGATAATAATTTCTTAAATAGCTTGAAATCAACACCGTGCTCTTTACATACAATTTCTAATCTTGATAAGTCTCTTTCGTCAAATAACATCCTTTCATCTTTCTCCCAGTCTAACTCTTCATTGGTTGTTTCTGTATAGATTTTTGGAAGAGTATCTTCAAAGTCACCATGTTTAAACCAAATATTTCTGATTTCACGTAATTCAGCTTCTTGAATAAGTTCATAAGATTCATCAGATGGGTGGTGCAATGTTTTTTGTATGGATAATAGGTTTCTTAAAATTTCTTGTCTTGCTTCCATGGTAAAAGGGCCTAAGCCGAGGCGTTTAAGTTTATTGTCATCATCTTTAATGAGTATTTTAGGATCGTCCGATGTTGATAAGTCTATGTTATGAGTTTTTAAATAGTTATTTAGATTTTCCTTTTCAATAACTTTGTAATCGCTAAAAAGTTCTAATTTTTTTTGACGACCACCTTTTTTGGGTGTAAGAACATAACTTTTATCATCAATATCTTCAAATTGAACTTCTCTAAAATATACTTGTCCATTCATACGATATTTCATTCTCATTGAACGGTCATCTCGTATCGAAGTTAAGTAATTTCTAAAGTTTAATAAGGGTTTCATCCAGTCTTGTCCGTTTTGGATAAATCCTGTTAATGCTTTATCTTCGTTTACGACAGTACAAACCCAACAACCAAATCTACTATTTCCACAAGATCCTGCAGATTCCTTTACGGTCTTATCTATAACTAATGGACATTCTCCACTATTAGAATCTTGGTATAATCTATGTAGATCAAAGTTATTATCTCCCCAAGGGGATTCATTTGATAATAAGTAATTCCATACATCATCAAGCGAAAATTTTTTGATTGGGGCATAGACATATGCGTTATTTAAACTCGAATGTCTCATTAAAATTTTCCCTTCTACAGAGTGAGACCGTATTACATTTGCTCGAGTCGCACTTTCACTTTCGCGGACACCTAAAAGCATGATGACTTCCCCGAAAGAGTCGACTTTATCTGTAATGAATTGGTTTGCAGGATCAATTTTTAGTCTGTCCGTACACCATCTAAATTGCTGGTTGGGAGATGGATAACCTTTCCCAATAATATTTACCCAAAAAGAATGTTCAATTTTAGGTTTTACCTTATGTGTTTCAATCGGTAAATCTAGCTGCATAGCCTTTTCTTGTATCCTATGCAGTGTAGTATTAATTGACTGAATGATAAGTGGAGTCTCAACGAGTGTATCTGATGAAATTACATATATTTTTTTATTCAAATCGTTTTTAGGTAATTCCATCAGTGCTTCAAACATTAGTTGCACAACTACTGTAGAGTCTTTACCACCGCTGTAACCAACTACCCATGGTCGATCATCTTCTTTATAAACTCTTTTAATCTCATCTTTAGCTTCTTCAACTAGTGTTGTTCCATCATTAATTAAATTTGATATAATACCGCTCATGTGTAAATTCCTTTACCTTTCTGAAATGAAGTCTCTGTTTTTTCTTCTTGCTCAGTAAGTGCCAGCCCAAGTAATTTTTTTATTTGTATAGAAGTTAAACATATGGTGTGTGTATTTTTCTGAATACGTCCATTTGAACTAAAAGCTCTTCCCATCCACAAGTTTTCATTAGATCTTGCCCAGTCTATGGTCTTAAGTTTTTTAATATATTGTTGCCAATCATCAGGGTGGAAAGTTCTCAGGTAGTTCCCGACTATTCCCATGCTTTCAAGGAATACTCCATGTCCTATAATATAGTTCATTCGTAATTCCTTAGGGTTAATTTCTCTGGTTAATATCATTTTCCACTCTACAATAGTCTCAACTAGAAGACTCCAGAATTTTTTGATGTATTTTTCATCTCCTGCCGTGATCGGATCCCCTTTTTTCTTTCCTAATAATTTTAGGTTCGTATTAAAAATGTGATTTAATGCTATAATTTTAGGTGAATTTTTAGACAAAGATACTCTTTCTGTATCCGTATATCGTCTTAGAAAAGGGATGTCCTCCGTTAGTGATTTAGTCACTAGTGACATCTTATCTCTATGGTTATATAAAATGCCAATTGACGATGTTGTGTTTACAGCATGTCGGTTTAAATCAGAAAACATTTGCTGAGCTTTGTTTAGACCAGTGTCTAAATAAAATACGACAGAGATTGTTTCCTCTCCTAATTCTGGTTGTATCTTAAGGGCCTCCTCAATGGCTGCACGGCGATGTTGTCCATCGTTTATTAAGAATCTTGCATCTAGTGAAATAGAAAGGGTACCGAGATCTCTTTTACCAGGAGCTTCTGATAAAGGTATAAAGCTAACGTTTCCATCTATAGAAGCCGTTATCGATGAAAAGACATAGTCTTCTCGATACTCTACTATGTAATTTGTTATTTCTGGAATTCTATTTTTATTTAAGATCCGTTGAGCCCTATGAGATGCAGGAAGTTCTTCTTCATCAAAAATGAATAATTTAGGAATTATTTTTAATGGGCACATTGCAATATAGTACTCTTTGGAAGCTTGAAGACCACGAATTGCTGAAAAGTTATATGTAAACCCTGTTTCCATTTTTAGTCATCCTTACGTACGTAAAATTTTATATTTTGATTATATTACGTACGTAATATAATTTCAATAATAGGCTCTCAGTAAATAATAGGAAAACGACATAAATAGGAATCTCTAGAATAGAGGAAACTGTGATAAAATAAGGGGTATATCTGTGTGGGAGGTAAATATAAACGTGTATTGTAATTTTCTGAAAAAAAATAATGAACAACTATATAATACTTCACAGCAAGTTGATCAATTGGTGTTTGTGAATGCACCATCAGCTTTAGTGCAAGCAAGGGTTTTTGTAGAAGCATTAGTTAATATGCTCATGAGAGAAGAAAAATTGGATGATTATAATATGGGTTTGAAGCAAAAAATCGAAAAGTTGAGTAGAAAAGAAGTTTTTAAAGATGGTGTATTCAGCGGAATGGATTTTATCAGAGTTAAAGGAAATAAAGCTGCTCATGAGGGGATTGATGTTTCATTACTGGATGCTCTCCATGCTCATAGGCTTGTCTACCGGCTTGGTAGATGGTACGTGACGAAGTATCTTGTTAAAGAAATAGAAGTTCCTGAGTATGAAGATCCAAAACCTAAACAAACATCAATCGACCCAGAGGATATTCAAAAAATGATTTCTGAGAAGTTGGCAGCTTTTAAAAATATTACTCCTCTAGCTGAAGACAAACAAAATATTGTAAAAGAGGAGAAAATCAGCCTTGAAGAATTACCGGCTGGAGAGAGTTATCTAGTCAAAGAAATCAATCGCTTAAAAGCTTCATCAAGAGAAGCGTTGGAAAATCCAGGTGAGTTTAGCGCGTTTAAAAAATATATGCACGTTAAAAGGAAGATTCAAGAAGATTTAGAGAAAAAGCTAGAAAAAGATAAAGGTAAAGATAAATCCTTAATTTTGCTAGTTGGAAGTGTGGGAGACGGTAAATCACACTTGCTTTCTTATCTTCAAGAAGAAACGAGTATACTCGATTCCTATACTATTATCAATGATGCTACTGAAAGTGAAGATCCTTCAAAAGACAGTATTCAGACTTTAGTATCAAAACTAAAAACCTTTAAAGATGATTCCACTGAAAATGAAAAAATGATTGTAGCCATTAATTTAGGCGTATTAAATAATTTTATTCATAAAGAAGACGTACTAGGTTCATATAGTCAGATTGTTAATTTTGTAAATGAGAATGGTATTTTTAATGAAGATGCTAATTTACATGAAGAAAATGATTGGATATCAACTTTTAATTTTTCGGCACATCAACCGTTTACCCTTAGTGAAGAAGGCCTTCATGCTAAGTATTTTGAAAAAATCACATACAAGATAGCCGATTCTAACAATGAAAATCCATTTTATTTAGCCTATAAAAAGGATATGGAATTAGGTTTGAATACAATGGTACATGTTAATTACGAAATCATCATGAATAAGGATATTCAGTCTAACATTGCAAAATTGATATCAAAGATCATATTAAAAAATAAGGTTGTTGTTTCAACTAGAGCATATTTGAATTTTTTATCAGATATACTCATTCCAGATGATTTATCAATAGAAGAGTTGAAGATTGAGAAGTTAACAGAATTTGAACGATTGAAATATTCATTATTTTATTTATTATTCGAAAGAGAAAATAGGTCTAGTATTTTAAAATCAATCGCTGTGCTAGACCCAATTAACTTTAGAACAGATGAATTTGATAAAATAATGAACCGATTATATAACAGTAACGACTTTAACGGTCTTTTATTAGAAACAATAGGGGATAATCGACATATTACAAAGCTTTTTGATTCCTTTAGCGGTTATTTTGTATCTTCAAATGTTGTAAGTGAAGATAGTAGGCAATCCGAATTAAGTGATGAACAATTAAACCTTGTATCAGCTAACATTTTAAGAGCTTCTTATTTATTAAGCGAAATCACCATTCAAGAGGATGAAGTTTTTAGACAATATATAAGGTTCTTATATGGGTATAACAGACAAACACCTTCTGGTGTTAACGATATTATTAAATTTATAAAATCTGTTATAGTTCGGTGGAAAGGTTCGCCGATAAGGGATTTTGTGTATATCAATAAACTGACTGATAACTATAGAGTGGCACAAAAATTATTCATGAAACCGAAGAGAAACACTAAAAAAGCCAATGTTAATACTGAACTTGAAGCGTTCAACCGTACAATTACATTATTTTTTGAATCTAATGTAGAAAATGTTCCAAATGATATTTCTTTAGAGATTGATTACACCTTGTTTTCTACGATGTTCAAAGTAAATATGGGGTACAGACCTAATAATCAAGATTCTGAGGATTGTCTAACATTTTTGAAATTTATAAATGAATTACTTAGATGCTCTCCAGGTCAAGCAGAATTTATTATTCACCATCACGAAAATAAGAACCTTTATAAACTAACTAAAGGGTATATAGATGAGATTTCATTCGAGAGAATATAAAAGGCGGTATAGATATGAACAGTTATTTTCAATTTGATCAATTAGAGGGTATCTTACTTCGAGGAGCTAAGGATAATAAATTCAGTAATAGCACCGGAAGTGTTTTAAGTGTATTACCTTTCGATACGAAGAAGTTACCGAAAGTATTTTCTGAAAACACTGGGGAACTCCTGGGTGAACTTATGCGAAATAACACAAACATGAAAATATCAAAAATAGAAGAGGACTCATTTGTATCAAATAAAATTGTAGATAACATTTTAAAATCTATTGATTTTAATAATGAAGAAGAATCTGAAGAATTTTTTGAGGGTTTTTTAGAAGACTATTTAAATATGGAAGGTTCTAAAGAGAGTCCATTACACCCTCATCTATTTATGTATAATGATTTGTCAGAAAAAGAGCGTAAAGAGAAAATCAAATACGCAATTTTTATCAATGAAGTTTTATTAGGCGGTCAAGATAAATTTAAGGACCTTTTCCTGGACAAAAGTTCAGATAATCTTTTGACACAACTTATAATGGAGTCGCTTCCTGAACTTATTGGAAATAGCAATCAAAAGAAAAACAAATATGCGGTAATTAACGTGGGGCTAGTAGAGCAATTCCAAAAAGATTTTATTTATCTAAGCAACAAAAAAGAATATTTCTTAAAGCACTTATTTACATTGATTCATTATTATTTGTTTCAGTACTTTCTCCAGTTTTTTAAATCTGCCCAAAGTTTCGGTACAGTAAGTGATAGGAAGGTTACTCCCCTGAATCACGTTCTTGATTGGGAAACTGGAGTTGGCTCTTACCGTGAAGCTGTAAAGGAATATAATACCATTCGAGAACATGCTGATAAATTATTCGTGCATGTTCACTGTATGTCCCACCTAAGTCATAATCAAGTGAATTTAGAGAATGAGCGGCACGTATTCTCATACTATAAAGTAAAAAAAGACTTAGAAAGCTTAGATGATGAGATGCTGAAACGTGAAAAAGAAAATTTAATTTCTTGGATTAAAAAATACTGTGAACTAGCTAAAGTTGAAGAGAGTAACGGCCTGAGTGACAAAGAAATCCCTGAACTTTTCGAAACCCTTTTCTCATCTATAAAAATTAAAATGAATGATGATGTGAAAAAGAAATATGGAAATAATTTATCAAATATAGGAGCTTCTATTGCACTAAAGAGTAGAGGTAGACATGGAAATGTTTTGAGCTTGTCTCAAGACCTACTACTAATGTTGTGTGCGGTATCAGTTGGAGATGAAAAAATTCATCTTAAAGATTTATTTAATAACTTGGAACAAAGAGGAGTAAAATTTGATCATTACTCCAGAGTAGAAGTGATCAATTTATTGGATCATTTGAACTATATCGAAAAAAAGAGTGATAGTGGGGATGCGCAATATGTCAAACCAATTCTTTGATTTTATAGCAAAATATTTATCTGATTATTTTCGAAAACGAACAGTCAATCCGGGAGAAAGATATTATTTACGCCTAAATTCTATTCAAGACGTAGAGAATTTTAAGACATCGCTTGAAAATTCAATTATCACCGAGAGATTTATTTTTGAGTTAGATAACGGAGAGCAGTATATCACCAATTTGATACCAATCTCAGATGGGTTGGTTGTTGCATATAATAATTCACAAGTTTCATCCGATTTTTTAGTTACTTTAAGAAATAGAATAAGTGACCAGGAGCAAGGGAGTATATGGGAAGGTAAAGCCTTGTTAAGTATAATCTCTTCTGAACTTGATTCAATTACGGGAGGAAGTATCTCTTTGGTCAGTGGAAAGATGCCACTTCATCCAGATGTAATTAGTGAGTATCTTAAAGAAAATATTGGAAATAGTATTAGTTCATCAACCGAAAGTATTGTACTAGAACAATATTTAGAAAAAATGAAACAAGAGAGACAGACACACTTCATTAACTTTTATGATTTTCAGGATGTTTTTAAAATCTTGGATCAGAGATCAATCGAATTCGATGATTATAAAAGAATGGGTCTATTCAAAGATGACAATCTAGTCGATTATTCAGGTGTAAATCAAAGAAAAAGGTTGGAAAAAAACAGAGAGTTGTTCTCTATTACTAACCATATAAATGAAAATAACTTAGACAAGAGTGAATTAGAAAAGTATTTTATGCCGAAAGAAGCTTCAACGTTAGCAAAAGATGAATGGGAAAAAGTATTGTTTTCTAAGGTTCAAAGATCAAATGAAGACAGAGAAAAACAGAACAAGAAAACTAAGGTCGAGTTGTTAAGTCTCGAGTGTGAAAAAGGAATAGAGATTTATAAGCGTCAACTATCTGAAACAGTTGCAGGTAGAAGAAAATATCAGGTAATCATTTTTTCAGACGGTGAAGAATTTAATTTTGATGCAAATATTAGCATTAAGTACAGTGAACAAAGCACATTGAAGAAAAGTTTTGTTTCAACTTCTCCAGAGTCCAACTTTGAAGTACAAACTAAGAAATCAAAAATTACGGTAGGGGTACCTAAGTCGTATGGAGAAGTTATTTTTGGTAAGGTTCATTATAAGCATGAAAACAAAATACAACTTGGAGTAGAGTTGAATATTTGTGTTATTCCTATCTCATCGTCTAATGTTTTTGAAAACCATAAACATCATTTTGAGATAAATGTTAAAGATAAACAAATTATTTTGCCAATTGGAGATTATTCAATTGATTTAGGGGAACCACCTCATGGTTTCAATGAACCTTTTACGGTGAGTAAGAAAGATCAGATCATCGAGGTTGAGGAATTGGGGGCATTTACAGTAAAAATAGATGAATTACTAGCTGAAAGTGAAGACCCTATCCAGTTCAGGACTCTTATAAGAGGGGTTCAAATTCCAATTAGGCTAGAAGGAGATCAAACTTCTATTGTACCTATTACTCCTAATAAACTTAGGAAGATTCAAAGAGAAGAGCAAATTTCATTTAACTATAACGATGGTAAAGTGACAGGAAATGAACATCAATTTTCATTGTCAAGTGGGTATCGTTCATTCATAGAATTGGAATGTCAGTGGTTAAGAGGTGGATTTTTTAGTGCAAATTACATTAATGGTTATTTAAAAGAAAATGAACAATTCGTATTGCCAGAGGATTTGAGTGAATCATATAGTAGGTTTATAAACTCGTTCATTGAAAAACCACCAAGTCTAGTATTATGGACGGAAAACGTAATCCAACGTGCTAAAGATTATTTGAATGAATTTATTTCACATGTGGAAAATATGAACGAAGAAAGACCAGCAGGTAGTACAGGCATTAATATTTTTAATCTAGGGTTAATTCGATTAAACGAAGAGATTTGGCTCACTCCATTTCATCCAATTAATGTTGCATATAAGATTCAAGAGATTGAAGAGTTAAGACAAGAAAATGTAGACACTTCAATTTTAGATAGATTGAGATCGGATGGTCTTTTACCTTATATCTATGGTAATAAAAATGAGGTTTTTAGTCCGGATCAACAAGAGAACGTTCCTGGATGGATTCTTTATAAGAAAAAAGAAACTTCAAATGTCTTAGATGCTGACCTTTATCTAAATAAGGTTATAAAGGGTAAATTAGATCAATTTAAAAATCATTTCACATATTATTTTATAAAAAAATCTAAGGCTCCTTTTAAAATACAAGTGATCAATATTTTGAATGATTATCAAGTAATAAGAGGAATACTTGACTGGTATCTAGAGGAATTAAGTAGTAACCCGATTAGTCCTGTGCCAATTGAAATAAAAATCTTTAGGTCAGAGTTAGGTGAATCGTATTCCGAAATTTATACTGCTTTAAGAGATCCAGAGGAGCTAGAAGATAAATTTAAAATAAAACTAAAAGTAAAAGACCTTTCTAAAGATGAAATATTTAAGTCTTTTCAACGAAATATTCGATTTAGTGTACAAACAGATCTAGATCAGGTGGATTATTCACATATTGCCTTTTATAAGATGCACTCGCAACAAAATTTTGCGGTTCAAAATATGGAACATTTAGCATCCGGTGTGTCCTTAAATGGTTTATATTCTTCTACTCCTTCTAAAAAGTTTGAAGAAGATTACAGAACCGGGTATGGCACAGAAGATATGCAGAATGGTGAGAATTTTCTTATAAAAGTCGCTTACTATGTGAATGAACTATCAGCTAACTTGGAAAACGAGGCTACCAATACTTACGTAAAGGGTAGGGGCATTGTTTCAAGAACATCTTACAAGGATTTAGAGTTAATTAAGACCATATTAGAAAAGCCTATTTGGGTAACATTTGTAGACCCTGGAGTTGAATTAGATTTCTTTGAAAACTTGCTTGATGATTTAATCGTTATTCATTATAGTGATCAGTATTCTTCTTCTTCTAAATATGATGCAGTGACTGTTACGAGTCGTTCGAAACAATTTAATAACGTGATTGAAGAATATCTTGATTCAGTAGATATCACAACTAAACACAACCAATCAAATATAGAGTCTATCATTTCTGCATTTAATACAATAAATGGGGAATGGCTTCTCAAAATTGTTGGCAGTAAAGGATACTTTGCAAAAGAGAAGTTAAGCATTATAGCTGCCATAAAGGCAACATTAGCTTACCTTAACCATAAAAATATTTTGTGGGTACCAATTAGTCTTGAAGAAGTGTTAAGGGTAGCTGGTGCCGCGAACCTTAATAAAAAAGATGGAATCTTCACAGCAAAAAATTTAGGTGTTACAGGGCAGCATAGTGATGATCTTCTTTTCATCGGTTTAGAGGATTCAGACAGTGGTCTTAAGTTTCATTTACATCCTATGGAAGTTAAAGTAGGACGTAATGAACCAGGTGTGATGAGGAAAGCGGAGGAACAAATTCAAAAAACGGTTGCTCTACTGGAAGAGGAACTTATAAATAAAGAAGATGGATTTGTTAAAAAGTTCTATCAAAATTTCTTCATTCAACTGTTTGTTTCCAACGCTAAAAGAATTGAAGAAACAAACTTTTGGCCTAAGAAAGAGTATAAATTGACAAAGAATACTCTTGGTAAATTGAAAAAAGGTGATTTTACATTTAATCAGCATCTTCATTCATATATTGGACAAGGCTCAGTGTTCTCCTTTAATAGAGAAATGACTTCTCGTTCTAATAACTTAGAAGGAAATGTACTAAAGATAAACTTATTAGAAGAAGACGTTAAAAGATGCTTATTGAGTTCAGTAGATGGTTTAGAAGATTGGCTAACAGGAAGTAAGACTGAATTAGTTAGAGAAACAATTTTAAAATATTGTTACTCCGATAAACAAGTGGTTGAGGATGTTGATTTAATAGAATCAATTACACGTTCATTAGTGTAGGGCGTGAAAAAAGCGTAGCTATTATTAGCTACGCTTTTTTTGGTAATATTGCGATACGGCTATCCTGAAGACTGTTTTTTGATCTTAATTCCTTATTAAGAATTCTCAAGCCTCTTTCAATTAAGAAAATAAACTGTTTGTTAAGCTCTTGGTCATTTAGATTTTTTTGCTCCTGCTCAATTATTAAGTGTTTGAAAAGTAGATATTCGTTGTTTTTAATAATACCTTCTGGAATTGTCCATTTTGGTGTTGAACTTGTATCAACACTGATCGTCATTGGTGAAGACAATCCTTTCCCCAGTGCTACCTGTATTGTTAATGGTCTCTCTAGATTTAAGTCTGCCGATATTCCATCAAGCATTTCCTTACCATCTTTTGATAAATTCAGCTTTTTATTTGCCATTTCACTTTACCTCCACCAGATCAAAATAACCTTTTCGAATGATTGTATATTTTTTATTTTCATCATAGTCTAGCAGGTATTGTTTAGCGGAGGATTTTTCCATCAAGTTTACATATTCTTGTGTCACTTCTGTATCGGTGGAAAGAATAATTACTTGCTTTGACAACTCCGTATAATAATGTTTCACTAGGTGATTTCTATGGATACTATCAAGACGTCCAAGAGGTGTGTCAATAACTATTGGTAAGTCTAATTCTGATAACTTTATTAGTGCCCAGATAAATGATGAAGATATTAGTTGCATCTCTCCTGCAGAACGATCATACACACTTATTTCTTGTCCTCTATCATTAAATAACCGAATACTGTAAGTTGATTTATCGAATTCAATGCTCTTAAATTCATTTGTCTTTCGAAGTAGCTTAGTAAGCATTAATTTGAATTCTTCTTGGATTTTATTCATTTTGTAATTAGTCATTTCAACAAGGTACTCTTCGTAATATGCTATAATTTTTTTTACATAATTTAACTTTTCTCCGATTAACTCAGTTGATTCATCATTATCAGATACTCTAGTGATATTGTTTTTTAATCGAATAATTTCATTTTTTAATGGAGTTGCTTTATTGGAAGCTACTCTGTATCTTGTTTTTAATTCTCCTAATTTCTGATTTATTATAGAAATTTTTTCGTTTTCAGTTTTAGTATCTACTAATTCTGGAGCGTCAAGTATTTTTTCTTCCATCTCGCTATATGACTGTTCTAGATTTTCAATTTCACTTAATAATTTCTCAATTCTGGTTGAATCCAAGAATGGATAAGATGTGAAAAATTGAAATTCTCTATTTGATAAATCATGTAGTTCATTAAAGTCTTCGATCTTATATTTATTTTGTTTTTGAAGCCAAATTTCTTCACCCAAACTTCTAATTTGGTCTATCTGTTCATTGGAGAGCTCGGGTTTAATAGGTGAGTTTAAAAGCTTTTCCATAAATTCATTGTATGGGTCTAATAAGGATTTTTGAAGTAGAGCTTCAGATTTTAGCTTGTTCTCTCTTTTAAGTGAATTCTGCAGCTTTTTTATGGAATCATTTAAGAGTATCCCCAAAATGCTCTCTTGATAAAGTTTACTAAAGTTCTCTTCTGCAATTGTTAATTGTGTTCCAACTTGTGTTTGCTTTTTGATCAATATTTCTCTTGAAGACGAATTATTGGCAAGCTTTTTATTTCTTTCAATTGTTATTTCTTTTATTTGTGATTCTGCTTCACCTATTTGTTTTCTATATTTAGTGATTCTCAATTCTAATGTTCGTAACTCTTCTTCTTTCTTTGTTAACTCGTCTTGAAGTCGTAAAGATGTTTTCAAGTCAGTGATTTTACTGAATTTTTTGAAAAGAGATTGTTCTAACTTTTTTAAGTCAGAAATCAAAGATTTGGTTCGGTCCAAACCAGTAATTTTATGAATAGTTAGTTTCATACTTTCTGCATCTTGTTTTGTAATGAGTTCCTTTATGTCTTCTCCATCAAATATAAAGAATGGGGCAGCGTTATATGGAATATAACGATCAATAAATCTGTTGAACGCATTGATATCAGTAACATGGATGTTTTTGTTTCGTGTAGCACCTATTTGTTGGATCGTTCTATTTTCATGTACTTTTCTTTTTAAATGGTCAAATAGCCACTCTATTTCAACCTTGTACTCTTCTTTCGTATCGAGTTCCAACGTAAGAGAAATTGAACATTTTTTCCCCCCTTCGTTAAAGAAAGTGTCATTAATTGTATTTGAGAAAATTTTCTTTTTTTCCTCTTCTGTAATACCTCTCTCGCCAAATAAAATATATCTAATTGCTTTTAAAATAGTGGTTTTTCCGGCGCCATTTAATCCTCCAAATAGAATTATGTTTCTTTTTTCATCTATATCATTCGGTGTCAAAGACAAGTCTATTGACTGGATCCCATAATAAGTTTTATAGTTTTTGAATTCCAACTTTTTAAAAAACATATTTTTATTCCTTTCGATTCTCATTTATTTGCATTTGTATTAAACTCTCTAACTCATGAATCTTCTTAGAATCTACTCTTTTTTCATACTGATTTAGTTTCGATTCTTTTGATAATTTGTGTATAAGTTGCCTAGGTATTTTGTGCTTGGTGGCTAGTCTTAATTCAATCTCATATTCTTTATCAATCATTGGTTATAGACCCCTTTGGTGTTAGTTGGTTAATTTGGTATATTTAGTTAATTCAACAGATCTGTATGATTGTGTGCAAGGATTTTTGCGTGTAAAAAAGGAATACGCCCCCAAATGTCGAAATGAGTATAACGAAACAAACTTTACTATATAGAAGAATAGATGAAATATGATTTTATCTCTCACATTGCGTTTTTTCGATATGGATTAATCCTTCTGAAGCCTTGTATTAGAGGGGTTATGGAGAGCCTATCGGAAACAGATGCTTTTCATATTAAGGCAAGATTCCAAGCACGCGCTCAAGAAAATACTGCACTAGTACGAGGGTCGGAAAAGTGGAAACATCCAATTGAATATAAAAAAAGGTACCTATTCTGGCACGATGATAAGTGGTGAAACTTACATGCTATACAAGAAAGATGTCTTCTATAAACATTTTAGCACAATTATTAACCTAGTTGCTCATTTCTCTATTGTAAAATGGTTCCTGTTTTCGGAGGTTGTTGTTGAGTTTACTATCATTAGCTTATTTAGATGCTAAGTTTATAATAAAAATGATTCAGGGGAGAGTTTAAAGATCTTAGAGTAAAATTCAATGGATTTATTAGATCAACACAGTGGAGGATAGGGAAAGTGTCTGTGCATTTGCCCAAACCAAAAAGAGACATAAATTCTATGTCTCCTTCAATCTTAAAATATAGATTATGATATAGTTGAAATGTGTTAAGGTAGCAAGCAGTCACCCCGCATCTGTTTAACGGGAAGGGGGTCTGCTTATGGATAAGTTTATTCGACTCTGTGAGGGCATCCAAACCCTTTCCCTTGCATTCTTAACGGCGTGCAAAGGGATCGGGCTTGTAGTAGTAGCATTCAAGGCACCGACTGTGGCGGTCAATGTTTTGCTTGTACTGTTTGGATTTCCTCCGATACTGTAACAACATAGTAGTTTAAAATTAGTAAGGCGTTCAAAACGGTCTGCATAAACAGTCGGTATCCCCAAAATACCGATTGTTACGACTCTTAACACAGGGGTTGCAGACGGTGAGAACGTCCTTGCTTTTTTGTTTATCTATTTCCAGTATACCTCTCGGAAGGTCGTTTTATTCCTATAAAAAAAACGCTCGCAGGTCCCAAATACCTTCGCGTGAGCGTTTTTTCTACGGAGATAAAACATGTGGCGTATGTTTTATCTGTTTAACCGTTCGTCTTTCTAGGGTCCGTTAGTAAAGCTAGGAACAAATAGAAAGCTTATGGAACTATTAAGTTCTTCGACTATCTAAAGTATACTACTTGGTTAAAAGAAATGCAATGGATGATAAGCACGCTGGGATAACAATCCATTCCTACACAGTTGAGTTCCTTTCGATTTATAAAGGAATTCCCCTTTTTTTGTCGAAATGATTGAAAATTACAATAAATTAGTAGACAATATTATTCAAGTTGCGATTTTTGAGTTTTTGAGTTGCACCTGTAATTGATACAAAGTCGAGATCGATCAAGAATTCCATTTTACCATGTATAAAAGTTTTCATAGTGTAACGATCGATTTTTCTCACCGTCCCCGTTTTTTAAGGGAAACATCTACCTAGAGCGTCTTGTCGTATTAGTTGAAGAATTGTAGGAGGGACTGGCGGTGGCAGTACTAAGATGAAACGGGTGAAAGTTTCAGAATATTCATAACGATCAAAGGCGAGCATCCGACCGAAAGAAAGATAAAAAAGTAAGTAGATTGAAAGGGTTGAAGTGAGTGAGGGGTGAGAAAAAGGAGTTAAAAAAAGTACTATCAAGAATGGATGTGTTGTTCCTATCCATTGGAGCTATGCTCGGTTGGGGATGGGTTGTACTATCAGGTAATTGGATTACTTTTGCGGGATCTATTGGGGCTTTAGCCGCCTTCCTCATTGGTGGAGTACTTGTTATATTTGTCGGCTTAACCTATGCGGAACTAGCTTCTGCCATGCCAAAAGTCGGCGGAGAACATCAATACGTGGAACGGGCTATGGGAAGAACTGCGTCATTTATTGCTTCGTGGGCGATTACCTTAGGGTACGTGTCTGTTGTGGCATTTGAAGCGGTTGCTCTGCCGACTGTGATTGATTACATAATACCTGATTCACACGTTGGATATTTATGGACAATTGGAGGAGGGGATGTTTATTTAACATGGGTATTGATCGGCTCTGTTGGGGCCGTATTATTAACCGCTCTTAACTATTTCGGGTTAAAGCCAGCTGCTTTTATGCAAGTGGTGTTGACGAGTGCGATTATTATCATTGGTCTATTATTAATATTTGGATCCGCTACAAACGGTGAGGCAAATAATTTAGAACCATTCTTTTTTGGTGGAGCTGGCGGGATTATGACGGTATTGATCATGGTTCCATTTTTATTTGTAGGATTTGATGTGATTCCGCAAGTGGCAGAAGAGGCAGATATTCCAGCGAAAGAGATTGGGAAAATTCTCATTTTCTCTGTAGGATGTGCGGTTGTGTTTTACTTAGCGATTGCTTTTGGTGTATCAATGGCATTGGATAAAGAAGCACTAAGTGTAACAACATTGGCAACTGCTGATGCGATGGCAGCCGTCTTTGGTTCTCAATTTTTCGCAAAAATCTTAATAATAGCTGGGATTGCTGGGATTGTTACAAGCTGGAATGCTTTTATCATCGGTGGGAGTCGTATTATTTATGCCATGGCGATTTCTGGCATGTTACCAAAATGGTTCAGCTATTTACATCCAAAATATAAAACGCCTTCAAACGCTGTGTTATTCCTTGGAGCGTTAGCGGTGTCAGCTCCTCTTTTGGGACGACCTGCATTAGTGTGGATTGTAGACGCTGGAGGTTTAGGTATTGTGATTGCTTACTTTTTCGTTGCTTTATCATTTATTCTTTTGCGTAATAAGGAACCGAATATGGTCAGGCCGTTTAAGGCAGGAAAAGGGAAGGCAATCGGTTGGATTGCACTTGTACTAAGCTTTGGTTTTATCGTTCTATACATGCCAGGAATGCCGGCAGCTCTAATTTGGCCATATGAATGGATCATGGTGGTAGGTTGGAGCGGTATTGGATGTTACTTCTACTATCAAATGAAAAAGGGAAAATATGACGCAAACATTGAAACACTTCCTGAAGAACAGAAACAGTACAAAATTTAAAACAAACAATCGATAGGGCATTTGTCACGATGCGCGGATATATGCAGGACAAGCTTCGATACAGCTTTCACATCCGCGGATATGAGCTGACCAGACTTCGATACCCTACCTATTCCCGCGGATAATCACTGCAATTGTCACGAACGTGTAAAACCTTTAACCATTAAAGAGAGGATGTTAAAAATGACAAAAAATGAACGTTTAATTCAAGAATTATCAGAGCTAGATAAAAAGCATTTCCTCCACCCAATATCTCCAATAAAACAACAACAAGAGGATGGAGCTGCATTTATTTTTACAGAAGGCAAGGGCGTTCATCTTTATGATTTGAATGGTAATTGTTATATTGATGGAATGTCATCCTTGTGGAATGTCAACGTTGGTCATGGCAGAGAAGAATTAGGGAAAACGGCAATGGAGCAAATGCAAAAGCTAGCTTATAGCTCTAATTTTTCTACATTTAGTAATGAGCCTGCGATTCGACTGTCAGCTAAACTTGCTCAAATTGCACCAAAAGGACTAAGTGCCACGTTCTTTGCTTCTGGTGGTTCGGAAGCGAATGATACTGCCTATAAACTTGTCCGAAATTATTGGTTATTAAAAGGAAAACCAAGTAAAAAGAAAATTATTTCACAAACGAAATCCTATCACGGCGTTTCTATGGGGGCAACAAGCACCGGGCTGAAACCTTACCGAGAGTTTACGAACTCATTAGCGCCTGACTTTTGTTATGTAGAGCACTTTTCGGCTCAAGCCCTCCGTGAATTAATTGAAACAGAGGGGGCAGATACAATCGCTGCATTTATTTCAGAGCCTGTACAAGGCGCTGGTGGGGTTCATATCGCACCAGAAAATTATTTTAAGGAAGTAAGAGAAATATGTGATGAGTATGAGATTTTGTTTATAACGGATGAAGTAATTACAGCATTCGGCAGAACAGGCAAAGACTTCGGGATCGAACACTATGGAGTGACTCCAGATGTAATGTGTTTTGCTAAAGGCGTCACCAGTGGTTATCTTCCTTTAGGTGGTGTCATGCTTTCAGAAGAAATCCATCAAGATTTCATTGAACTTTCTGAGGGTACAATGCTACATGGTTATACGTATAGTGGTCATCCAACGGCTTGTGCGGTTGGATTGAAAAATATTGAAATGATCGAAAATGAAAACCTAACCGAAAACGCAAAAGTGATGGGCAAGGAAATGTTAAATGGTTTTAATTGGCTAAAAAGCAATCTAGAGATTATCGGCGAGGTTAGAGGATTAGGATTAATGGGAGCCATTGAAATCGTAAAAGATCAAGTCACTCAAGAAAAATTTGATTCTCCTGTATCTCCTTTAATTGTTGGAGAAGCAGCAAAACGTGGCCTCATTTGTAGGTCTGTCATTTTTGATGGTCAAGATACTCTTGTGTTTGCACCACCACTCATCATTAACAAAACGGAGATAGAAGAAATGACTTCTATCCTTTATGATTCCATTCTTGCTGTTGAAAGGCAAATGGTACAAACGAAATAAGCTTTGGAGAAAAAAGGTAGTGGATGAGTTTGTTCTCTGAAGTTGAAAAAGAAGGATGAAAAAACAGTTGTCGATTATCGACAGCTGTTTTTACTTAATCTTCTCTGGCAAACGCTGAATGGAATCGATGACTGCTTCAAGATTCGCTTCAATCCGGTGTAATAAATAACGAAACGATGGCCGGAAATTCAATTTCGCTTTTGACAGGAAATTCATTCTATTCAGAGTGAGTTTGATTATGTAATACTAAAAGATAGTAAGAAATTAAAATACTATTGAAAAGGAGAATAAAATCATGAATAACAAAGCATTTGATCCTGATGTACAAATGCCAGACCATACGAATGTCTATAAGAATCAAACGAAACTGTATGAACAAATGATTTCAAAACAGCCTAGTGTATTAAAAACCATAGAGGAGATTACACCTATAAATCAATTAGATGTTATTGATATGGGAGCGGGTTCAGGAAGGTTAACGAGTGTACTAGCTCCTTATGTTAAATCAATTTTAGCACTAGACGCTTCGGCTGAGATGTTAATCCTTAATGAAGAAAAATTAAAGCATAATAAAAACTTAAATTATCAAATAGAGGTTGCTGACCATCGAAAAATCCCAGCAGAAAACGAAAGTGCTGACTTAGTTGTATCAGGGTGGTCGATTGGTTATCTTGGTAGCTCCGAAGTAGAGAATAATGTACATAATATCGAAAAAGTTATGGAAGAAATTATGCGTGTGCTTCGCGCTAAAGGAATGGTCATAATTTTCGAAACGATGGGAACTGGATTTGAAACACCTAA
This sequence comes from Jeotgalibacillus marinus, assembly GCF_040801915.1. Lineage (NCBI taxonomy): Bacteria > Bacillati > Bacillota > Bacilli > Caryophanales > Caryophanaceae > Jeotgalibacillus > Jeotgalibacillus marinus. The sequence goes on from NZ_JBFMIA010000012.1 coordinate 52,990, forward strand.
TCCACCTGAATTTCTAAAACAATATTACTCATTACTTGAAAATAAATATGGTTTTTCTCATAAGTGGATACGCTTAGATTATCAGTTCGATAGTTTGAAGCAAGCGGAGGAGTTATCAAGATTTTTCTTTGGAGACGAACTAGCTGAAAAAGTGGTTAGAGAAAATTTAATTACACTACCCGAATGTGCTGGTATTTGGTGGTTGAAAAAAGAGAGATAATCAAGATAAGAAAAGAACCAATTTCTCCCCGGGTTGATCTAACCTATAGACAATAGCCTGAGTCCTAATGAAACTGGAACTCAGGCTATTTCGTTTATTTTTTGATAACTGTTTATTTGATAGGGTAGGTAATGTGTAGTCTTACCTTTCCTTGTTGTTTATTTAAATCCATTAGTTTTTTAGCTGTTTGAATGCTCATATATAAGACATTTCAGAACGTTCAGGGTAATAAGAGGCTGCCTGACGTACAAAAGCGTTTTCAAGGGCATTTTGAGCCTTTTGAAAAAATTCCAATAATCCATATACCTCAACTCCTTTTATGAAAGGTGAAAGCGGGTGTTTGTACTAACCATGTTATCCGCGGATCAAGCCGTATTGTCACATTTTGACTACTGAAAAAGGTGCCCAGCAGGTGCTGGTCACCGCACTTGTTAAGCAAATTCAACAGGTGTTACTTCACGTTCGATCAGTCTGGCGCCTTTAATGCCAACGAGCGCGCCAGTTGGTGTGACAAATGCATCTTGTGCAATGATGTTTTCCATCACTGCTTGGATTGCGGCAGGATCGAGTGGCTCGTTTGGTGAGTCAATGGATAAGTTGGATGATGTGCCACTTTCTGTTACAAATTGAAGTTCTAGTGTTTTGACCATGATTGTCCCTCCTTTCTATTGGGGAAACGCCTCGATTATTCCTCGATACCAGCTGTTTCTAAGCGCTCAATCTCAAGCAATGGATAGCTACTTAATGAAGAATACGCTAATGCTGTGTTGTATAGTTGATCGGGTGTTACAGCAACACCAATGCGGCTTAACGTTTTCTTTTTAAGCATGGGCATGCCATCTGCGCCAGTGCCTGCTTCAAACACAAGACGAAGCTTTACGTCATTCACATATTTTTGTGCCATGTTCGCTCACCCCCTTTCACTTCCTATATCGCAAGTCGACGGTAAAAAGGACACCCTTATTGTTCAAGCCAATTAAAAATAGGTTTTTCCTGCCTTACAGCGGTGAGTGTGGCTTGTTGAAAGGCTCGGTATAAGTACTTCTTTAACGACTTCACCTTCCCTTGCTTCGCTTGTAAAATCGTTGAATGCCAAGCCTCAATAAATGGTTCTGGACGATTTTCTATTAGCATAGATGGTTGAATCGACGCTTTTGCTCGCAATAAAATCCCGTAATAAGCATAAATGGAGGCTGCATCATTAAAATATTTTGAGAAGGCTTTGAATATTGGAGCTGGAATTTTTTTTGATAAGGTCTCCGCTGGTACAGCCGTATCTTTTATGTGATTTTTATTTTTTTGTTTTAAAGATAAAGAAGGTTCATTCTGATTTTTTGGGATACAAACCTTAGGGACATCAGGGGTTGTCTGTGATGGACGAGTGGGCAACTTCGATTGGTCACGAACGCCAAATAAGGAAGAATGATCTTTTTCAACAGGAAGAATCACAAGGATATTTGCGCCCTTCCCCCCACGAATTTCACGCATCGTATAGATTTTTTGAATCATGTGTTTCTCTGCTAAACGATTAATCATCCGTCTGATCGTCTTATCAGAACAACCCATTTCCTTCGCCATCGTGGCCACTTTTAAATGCGCAGCACCTGGAAATTTCACCGCGTACCGACTGATCAGCTTGAATAACGCTTTCTCTTTTTGTGATACGTGTTTTTCTTTTAACTGTTTCTCCACAGCAAGGTTTAATTCTTCCTTTGATTTAAATGATTGAAATTTGTTTAACCACATCATGGTTCATTCGCTCCTTTGTATATGAAAAGTTGAGAAATAATATCTCACTTCCATATCGCAAAAAGTCGAGCGATTGGTCACCCTTGCTACAATAAACGTTAAAAAAGTTAGAAAGGAAAATCCGAGTGAAAGGAGTGTCGACTGTTTTTTTCATTAAGTATGTAGCGGTGAATGGCACCAGATTTTCCACATTGACTGAGGTGGACGAGCCTTAAAAGATGGTTTTTAAGAATCAAAAATCGGTGAATCTAAAGATCAGATTGGCTCATACTACAAGGTAAGATAAGGTCTCTAACGGTGGTGATTTTTTGAAATATGTCTTTATATTTATGGCTTTCATTTCCCTTATAACTGGCTCTACTACGAGCAAAGATAAAGAAATTGAGTCATACTCCTGGACCGATCATAGGTTGATTGCACATGCTGCAGGAGGAATTAAAGGAAAAGATTATACGAATAGTCGGGAAGCGTTTATTAACAGTTATAACAATGGATATAAATTAATTGAAATAGATCTATCATTAACAAGCGATGGTAAATTAGTCGCGCGACATGGATGGGATGAAACATATGGGCAAGATTTCGACCCTGCCAAGGCGAAAGCATTAACGTATAAGAAATTCATTAAACTCCCTTATTACCTTCAGTACACGCCAATGGATTTTAAGGATATTTTGGTATTATTAGAACAGCACCCGGAGATTTATGTTGTATTGGATGGGAAGGTTTCTTCGGTTGAGGATTCGAAAAAGCTATATAAAAAAGTGGGGAAAGAAATAGAAGAAGTGGAGGAAAGCATTCAGAAGAGATTAATTCCTCAAATGTATTATCAAGATGAGCTTGAAGTGATTAGGAGCTATGGTTTTCACGACGTCATCTATATAATTGGTCGTGAAGAATTTTCAACCGAATCCATCGTTAAGTTTAGCAAAAAACATGATATTCAAGCAGTTGGTATCGCTAAGACCAGAGCAAAAGAGACGATGATTGAACATCTTTATAAGAAGGGAATTGTGACGTATATTTATACGATCAATGACCTCGATGAAATGTATTCGTACTTCGAAATTGATGTACATGGTTTTTATACGGATTATGTCATACCTGAAGAAATTGAGGACACCCATTGATATGCGGGTGTCCCTTTCGTTGACCGTAAACAATCCACAACTCCTTTAAGAAATTGTGGATTGTTTGAAAGCGACTAGTTTTGATTTCTTGTTTGTTTTTCCCATATGCGTAAGGAAGGGTATGGATCAAAGGCCCATTCTGTTCTTCCATTATCTCGGTACATTCCGTAGTGGAGATGTGGGGGGAACTTTCCGCTTGTTCCTTCTTTCCCGTAACCAGAGCTTCCGACATAACCAATGACAGTGCCTGTTTTTACGATGTCTCCTTCTTTTATCTCTTCACTAAATCCTGATAAATGAGCATAGTAATGATAAGTGTTGTGAACATCCCGAATTCCAATTCTCCAGCCCCCAAAGTCATTCCAGCCGGCCACTTCTACAATCCCATTCGTAGTAGCCAGAACGGGAACGCCAGAGGAAGCAAATAGGTCAGTTCCTTCATGCATTCGTCTACCACCCCATCCTCTACTATCGCCCCATGTACTTCGATAACTAAAATTATGGTTCAACGAAAGGGGAAAGGTGTAGTTATATAAATCCAAAGTATCAAAATGCTTGTAAATCTTTGCGATCGTCATAATTTGATTCACGGATTCCTCACGTTTGTAATAATCCATGAGTGCTACTTTAAAGTCTTCTTCAGCCTGTCCGTATTCACTCAAATAGTCAGCCATCGTAAACAGTACATCTTCTATGTCATTGCGATCAGCGTAACCATTATCATTCCCATCTTTTCCTTGTCCACCAAAAAAAGAGATCATGGAAGGCGATTTACCTTCTTTGTACGGATTCGCCTTACCTGCCCAAACTTTTTTATCAAATTGGATAGCGATGGGGCCTTCTCTACTTGGGAGATCATCACGAACAAGTTGGATATTTCGTTCAAATTGGTCCACAGCAGCTAAATAATACCAAGGAATGAAATGCATCGCGCTATATTGTACATAATATTCCATGCGTTCGTTTAAAAGTTTTTCTCGCGATTGTGGTTTGTTTTCAGACGAAACAACGGAGGAAAAGAGAACAAAAACCACAACGGTTGAAAGTAAAAATCGCATACATCTCAACTCCATTTTTCTAATGTACATTTATTTTCCCCAATCTACATGATTTCATCAGTGAATAATTATTAAAAACAGTATGTGGTTTTTCCCATGATTTAAATTTCATCTTTGGGCAATTATAAGGTAAATGACGTATGGTAAAGGACTGAATTTCATGTTAACAGCACAACAATTATCATCTTTTCGCTCCCAATTACTGAAGAGGAAAAAGGAGTTAGAGGTACAATTTGAAGAAAATGATCATTATGATTTGCAAAGAAGTCACACAGATTCCGTAAGTGAACTTTCTTCTTACGATAACCACCCAGGAGATACTGGCTCAGAGTTATACGAAAGAGAAAAAGATCTCGCACTAAATGAGCATGATAAGCTTGAACTGAAAGCAATTGATGAAGCGTTAGAAGCAATGAAGGTCGGCATGTATGGTCAATGTGCCGAATGCGCGGATGAAATTCCGATTGAGCGTTTAGAGGCACTGCCAACAGCAAGGTATTGTATTGCGCATACTCCAGATCAAGATGTTTCTAGGCATCGGCCAGTGGAAGAACAGATTCTCACGCCACCGTTTGGTAAGTATAATTTGGATGAAAAAGATGAGAATGTTGGCTATGATGCAGAGGATTCATGGCAGGATGTTGCGCGTTATGGGACGTCCGATTCCCCATCCGATATAGAAAATCCTCCAGGAGAATACGAAAATACGTATACGGAATGGGATGAAAACAATGGGAACGTGGAATCCTACGAAAATTTTGTCGGCGTTGATATGGATGGACAAACGGTAACGGTCTACCCAAATAAAGAACACGAACGCTATGAAGAGGCATTAGATGAGGAAGGGATCATGACGTCTTTTGGTGATTTACCTGGAGTGGAGAAAGAGTCATACACAAATTCAGAAAGGCAACAAGAATGATTTTAGCTTTTGAGAAAGGGTGCCCATGAAAATCGGCACCCTATCTTTGGTGGGGAAATGTTTGGAAAAACCAGACACAGACGCCATCCATCTATAGTGAGTTAGGACATTTGGCATGAAACGCGGATATGTGAAGTGTAGCCTTCGATATAGGTGAAACATAAGCGGATACCCGACGCACAGCCTTCGATAAACCCGGCACAGACGCGGATACGCTGCGTATTCAGCACTCTTAAGTAATTTCTTGCAAATCAAGCGCGTCCATTTTCTGTTCCTACGCTCTCAACTGTCATTTTCTATCAAAAATTCAGAAAATTATAGACTGTTCGACAAAAAGTATGTAATATATTATTATAGTATGTAACAATTACACGCTTTGAAATATTTAAGATAATTCTCTTATGAAAAAATAATCCTCATAAGAATGACAGGCCACAACAAGTAGAAGTAAGCATCAGAATGAGGAGGTACAATATGAAGCTGATAGGGAAACTTGTGTTAGGTATTATTGCTGGTATTTTAATAGGATTATTGAATATTGATCCTGTTACACAGTTATTTGTGACGATCAAGGGTTTATTTGGGCAATTTATTGGTTTTGTTATTCCGTTTCTTATTTTATTCTTTATTGTGTCGGGTATTTCAAAACTTGGAGATAAATCTGGAAAAATGGTAGGCGTTACCGTTGGAACAGCGTACCTGTCTAGCTTACTAGCTGGTTTGTTTGCATTCGCTATGGCTATTACGTTTATACCTCTTCTATCCAATGAAGGAACTTCGGTAGCAGGAGGACAAGAAGGAATCGAACCATTCTTCCATTTTGAAATCGACCCAGTAATGGGTGTGTTAACAGCACTTGTAGCAGCTTTCCTCTTTGGAATTGGGATTGCAAAAACAAAGAGTCTGACCTTAATGAGGTTCTCCGATGAAGGAAAAAACATTATTGATATGGTCCTTTCAAAAGTAATTGTCCCATTTTTACCCATCTATATTGCTAGTATCTTCGTGGAACTGGCGGCAAAAGGGGAAGTTTTTAACATCTTAAAGGTGTTTGGTATGGTGCTATTGATAGGGGTTGTTTCGCAAAGCCTCTGGCTGATCATTCAGTTCTCTGTAGCTGGTGCACTTACCAAACAAAATCCATTCGTTTTACTTAAGAGCATGCTTCCGGCATACTTTACAGCAATTGGAACAATGAGTAGTGCAGCAACTATACCTGTTACACTCGAACAAGTGAAGAAAAACAATGTAAAAGAGGAAGTGGCAGATTTTGTTGTTCCATTGTGTGCCACGATTCATCTGTCAGGTAGTGTGATCACCATTGTGGTGAATACGATTGCTATAATGAATTTCCTCCCAGATTTTGCTCTTCCAACTTTCGGAAATATGCTGCCGTTCATCGCTATGCTTAGTGTAATTATGGTTGCTGCACCTGGTGTACCAGGTGGGGCCGTCATGGCTGCTGTAGGGATCTTAACCTCTATGCTTGGCTTTACCGAACTAGCAGTTGGCCTGATCATTGCATTGCATATGACGCAAGACGGATTCGGAACAGCTGCGAACATTACCGGTGACGGTGCGATCAGTACGATCGTGAACAAATTTTCAGAAGGCGATTCTGGTGTAAAAGGAAATGAGATCCCCGTGGCTACTAATGATAGAGAGGCCGTCTGATCGAGAAAATGATATGGATAGTGGTTGTCGATTCCATTAAAGGATTAGACGTGTTAATAAAAAACTAATATGGAATCAGATGATGATTATTGCAAGGAAGGCGAGTATAAATATTACTCGTCTTTTTTATGTGTCGAACTTTTTTAGGTAAAACAGCTAAAGGTGATGATAGTAGACTCAACTCACTAAGCACCTCTCAAAATTTCCCCTGTATCTTCCTAAACACACTATGACACTTGTCATGTTCATGTGTTGACATCCATGACTTATTTGAATGCTGTGTATCATTTATGATGAGGTCATAAGAGCAACGGAATCTTTTGATAATAGGAGGATGACATGAGTAAACAAAAAACAGCAGCGCTAAGAAAAAGTATCTCTCCTTTCGAGAAATCGAATATGAAGTCAAGCGTTAAGCAACTTTTTAATACCATTCCACCATTTTTCTTGTTGTGGTTTTTAGCATATCAGAGTTTATCGGTTTCAATTTGGTTAACGTTCGGATTAAGTGTTGTAGCAGCAGGATTTGTTATACGAATCTTTATCATTTTCCATGATTGCTGTCACGGATCTTTCTTTAAAAATAAAAAATTAAATAATGTGCTTGGAACCATCACAGGTGTCATTACGATGTTTCCATATGAAAAATGGAAACGCGAACATAACATTCACCATGCAACAAGCGGTAATTTAGATAAGCGTGGGATAGGCGATGTGTGGATTATGACGGTTGATGAATACGCAAAAGCTTCATTTAAAGAAAGAGTGTCTTACCGTTTATACCGTAACCCACTTGTGATGTTTGGACTTGGTCCACTTTATCTTTACTTGGTGACAAATCGTATGAACCGCAAAGATGCTCGTAAAAAAGAACGTAATAATACGTACCTCACGAATATTCTAGTTGTTGTGGTTTACGCACTTGTTATCTGGACCGTGGGCATTCAGGCGTTCTTGCTTGTCCATGTACCGATCATGTTTGTGGCTGGTTCACTGGGCATTTGGTTATTTTATGTGCAGCACCAATTTGAAGATTCGTATTTTGAAAATGAATCAGAGTGGAATTACGTGAAAGCAGCTGTTGACGGAAGTTCGTTTTACAAGCTTCCAAAAGTGCTACAGTGGGTGACAGGGAATATTGGTTACCACCATGTGCATCATTTAAGTCCGAGAGTTCCAAACTACAACTTGGAAAAAGCGCATGAATCAACACCGCCGTTGCATCACGCGACAACGATCACAATGGGCAAAAGTTTACAATCGATTCATTTCCGCTTATACGATGAAAAACGAAAAACATTTGCAAGCTTCAAAGAAGTTAAGCAACAGTGGAAAAAAGATAAGCTGAACCTACAAATGAACGCAAAGATTCAAAGCGTTGAAGGAAAATAAGCACCTTAACAAAGCACCCTCCAAAGCTCCTGTTGGATGGGTGTTTTTTGGTAACCATGTGCAGCCTTCGATATACAAGCCGCACCCGCGGATAACACTGTATCATGGTGTTTCGTCAGCACATGAGTAGGCTATTTGTCATGAAGTGCGGATAAGTGGCGTGCAGCCTTCGATAAACGAACTGCACCCGCGGATATTCGCCGCTCAAACTTCGATAAACAGACCGCGGATAACACTGCATCACGGTGTTTACGTCAGCATCTGAGTAGGCTATTTGTCATGAAGTGCGGATAAGTGGCGTGCAGCCTTCGATAAACAGGGCACAGCCGCGGATAACACTGCGTCATGGTGTTTGCGTCAGCATCTGAGTAGGACATTTATCATGAAGTGCGGATAAGTGGGGTGCAGCCTTCGATAAACGAGCTACACCCGCGGATAACACTGCATCATGGTGTTTGCGCCAGCATCTGAGTAGGCTTTTTGTCATGAAGCGCGGATAAGTGGGGTGCAGCCTTCGATAAACGAACTGCACCCGCGGATATTCGCCGTCCAAACTTCGATAAACAAGCTACACCCGCGGATATTCACCGCTCAAACTTCGATAAACAGGCCACACCCGCCAATAACACCCACTTTTTACCCAGACTTGCAATAAATTTGTTATAATATAGAAAAGAAAGGACGATACGCATGCAGAAGTGGTATAATATTTTCCCGAAAAATACGAGCTTGAACATTTACATATGGATTATTTTTTGTATGCTACCTTTCTATTTTATCTTCAGGTCTTCCACATGGATGGAGATTTTGATTGGTGTCTTCCTGATCATATTGTTTTTCGTTTCCTATCGCCTGACTTTCGTGACAAAGGGTTGGGTGAATTATGTTTGGGTGGGTATCGCAATTGTAATCAGCATCGTCATGACAGTGTTTTTCAGTTTTGTGTATTTTGCTCTTTTCTTGGCGTTTATGATTGGAAATGTACAAAATAAAATCGGATTTTTTACGCTGTATGGAGTGCTTGTGCTAAGTACGATTGCTACGATAAATATCGGGTTTTTCACGCAGGATGCGTTTTTTTTCTCGCAATTTCCGTTTGTGTTAATTAGCGTCATTGGCGTCATTTTGCTGCCATTTAATTCGTATAACCGAATCAAACGCGAGAAACTCGAAGGTCAGTTGGAAGATGCAAATAGACGAATTTCTCAGCTAATTGTGATGGAGGAGCGTCAGCGGATTGCACGCGATTTGCATGATACACTTGGTCAAAAACTTTCGCTTATTGGGTTAAAAAGTGATTTAGCAGGGAAATTATTGATCGCCAATCCAGAATCAGCCAAAGGTGAAATCCACGATATCCATCAGACGGCGAGAACGGCTTTAAAAGAAGTCCGTGAACTCGTTTCTGATATGCGGGGCGCTAAATTAGAAGACGAGATCGTGAGGATTAAGCAAATTTTAACAGCAGCTCAGATGAAATTCAGTATTAAAGGCGATGCGAAGCTTAAAAATACGACCCTGTTAGTGGAAAATGTAGTGAGTATGTGTTTGAAAGAGGCTGTGACCAATGTAGTGAAGCATAGTCAAGCTGCAACATGTGACGTGTTGATCGAGCAAACGGACAAAGAATTGGTCATTCAAGTCGATGATAACGGTGTTGGATTTCCAAAAAATGATCATTCGATTGTGGGAAATGGATTGCGCGGGATGAAAGAGCGATTGGAATTCGTCAATGGCAGTTTGGGCATTGAGTCCTTAAACGGAACGACACTGACCATCCGTGTGCCATATGTGATTCAACAAACGAAACGGGAGGGATTGTCGTGATTCGAATTGTAATTGCCGAGGATCAGAGTATGCTACTAGGGGCTCTTGGTTCACTTCTTGATTTGGAAGAGGACATGCAGGTCGTTGCGAAGGCGCGAAATGGGGAGGAAGCGATCGCACTTGTGAAGGAGCACGATCCCGAAATTTGCATCATGGATATTGAGATGCCATTAAAAAGTGGGTTAGATGCTGCAGCAGAGTTGAAGGATCATCCATGCAAAATCATTATTTTAACCACGTTTGCACGAACAGGTTATTTTGAACGGGCACGAAATGCAGGTGTCAGTGGCTATTTGCTAAAAGACAGCCCAAGTGATGAACTCGCGAACTCGATCCGCACGATTATGGATGGACGTCGCATTTATGCACCAGAGCTAGTAGATATGGCATTTACTGAAGTGAATCCACTGACAGAGCGCGAAAACCAGGTGATCGAATTGATCGCAGATGGCAAAAACACCAAACAAATTGCAAGCGAACTCTTCATTACCAACGGCACCGTGCGCAACTACATCTCGATCATTCTTGATAAATTAGAAGTAAGTAACCGAATCGAAGCCATCTCGCGTTTTAAGGAGAAGGGTTGGTTTAAATAAAGTGCGTGAAACCAGTAGACCATTTGGCTTGCTGGTTATTTTTTATGGTTAGAGAAGAGAGTGAGCTAGATGACCCCAAAAACCCCAAGTAAAAACTCTATAACAGTTTTTCCATTTTCTAATATTTTTTATGAGGTATTAAACAAAGACAGTGAATCTAGTGAAAAGTGCAATAAACCAAGCGATCCAAGCAATCAAATTAATAATAAGTTCTTGCTAAGCGGTTGGATTACTAACTGAAGCAATTGGTTTATAGAATATTTCCTGAGCTCTACCTTGATTATACTTTTCAGAAAAAATTACCAAAAAGGAGGCGACATAATTCGATTGATTTTTCAGATAATTATATTTATAATAAAATGAATATTCTAGCTCTCTCCCACACAGGATACGGAATATCATTAATTTAAAGGGGAAATTACCATTTTAATTAACTTTATTCTGTTTTGGGGAAGTTTGACCAGGAGGAGGGTGAGTGGTTTGAGGTTAGTAGAAATACGAGATTGTATTCTTGAAGACGCAAGAGGTCAAAGGAAAATAGCGAGGGAAATAGGCGTATCAAAAACTACTGTATTAAATTACCTCAAGTTTTGTGAAGCTGGAAAACCCCAAATTTCCTTAAATACGATTTTAGGACTTCATTTTATGTATGCTACAGAAGTGGATCGTGAAGAAAGAACAATTGAATACTATGCGTTCAGTTATGAATTGAAGCCTAATCATTTGAAAGAAACGCTAGTATACTGCTATGAGAAAAATTACTATGATCTTCACAGGTCTTTAGTTGATAAGGTAAAAACAACGTCGGTTGAAATGGCTAAGTTTTCAGATATAATATGGTTGATGTCACAAGCAAAAAATGATGATATTGAGTGGACAGAAATGTATCAGAAAATCGGCAACATCAAAAGTAGTCTCCCACACATTCAATTCTTAAAACGTTTTTCCGAGGCTATTTATCTATTAAATTATGATACTACCGAAGATGAAAGGTTTAGATTCAAAAGACTAGGACTAAAGTGTAATGAGCTATTAGAAGAAATAGATAGTTACAAAGGAATGTTTCCTTACAAAATCTTTTTTATGAAGGTTCAAGAACTCTATGCGAGAGCGTTTCTAAAACAAAAAAATTACGAAATGGTAAGGAAGATCGGTCACGAAGTTATAAAAAGTGATGTCGGAGAACGACATAAGGCGTCTGCAAACTATGCTATAGGAATGACATACATATACGACGACTATGAACGATTCACTAGATATTTAGAGGAGTCGATTCAACTTTATAAAAAAATCGGGCCTGCTGTTGAGAACGAAGCTGTACATTTTTATTTAGAGTTTGCTTTGATCTTTCATGGTCAAACTGAAAACCTACAATGTACTCATTCAATAAATAAAGCGTATTTATTAGCAACACAAGGAAGAGTTGAAGAAGCACGAGAAACACTGAGAATTAAAGATTGGGACAAATACGACGCTGTATTTGCTACAATTGTACGCTCGTTGATTGAGCCAACGGAAATGGGACGAGAGCAGCTTCTTGATGAGGCGCGTCTAATTTTTGAAAATCGTGGTGACTATCATTTTAAAGATTTTCCTGATTTGATATTTAAGAAATTTAATAAGGAGGTTCTTTCGAAATGAAAAATATTACAATTGAGTCATTATCTATGGCGTTCTTGACTTCATTTATACTCACTCCTCCAGTAACAAAGAAAATAAATAAACATCATCAAATAGAACAACCAAACCCAATAGGCGAAACACCTACTGGTTGATTTATGAAGGGCAGTATCTCAAATGAGGTACTGTCCTTCAGTCGTTTTAAGAGGTGGTCAGCGATTCTAAGATAATTCAAAACAATGACCACTTAAATTTAGATTATCTTAAGGGAGGGATAGAAATGAACGAATCGTATGCTGTAGCAAAAACGTTAACTACACTGGGAGTAGAGTTAAACGATTATGTGACGAGCGGAAAAATTGATCTGGCACAAGTACTAAATAATCTTAAAGAAGCAGGTAAAATTTCAGAAGAGGAATACAATCAATTGTGGGAAATCTTGAAGACAAGCTAAACTCTACACGAGAATGTAGAGCTTTTTCT
>NZ_JBFMIA010000117.1:0-323 GCF_040801915.1 Jeotgalibacillus marinus
CGAACCGCAGAGAGCAAGAGTGAAGTAATGGCCACCTCCATGATCACCTCACCGCTGCTGGCGCCGACGAGGGCCAAGGGCCTGCCGTCCATCTCTCGCCGCGGCTCCTCCTTCGCCATCGTCTGCAGTGGTGGCAAGAAGATCAAGACCGACAAGCCCTATGGAATTGGAGGTGGCATGACTGTCGATGTTGATGCGAACGGGAGGAAGGGCAAGGGGAAGGGTGTGTACCAATTTGTTGACAAGTACGGCGCCAACGTCGACGGATACAGCCCAATCTACTCACCGGAGGAATGGTCCCCCAGTGGTGATGTCTACGTCGG
>NZ_JBFMIA010000118.1:0-321 GCF_040801915.1 Jeotgalibacillus marinus
GCCGCTTGTCGAGCTGTATTTGGAACCTGGGGTTTATTCTGAACGATGCACGGAAAAACTGCCCCTTCGTGTTGACTTCATTCACAGGGTGGAGTTCGGAGAGGTGTCCGGGCATCGGGTTCTTATCAAGAGGGGACCGGGAAATCGGGGTCCTACGGAATGTGGAACCCCCCACGAGGCCACGTCTGGAATGTCGTCGGGAGCCCGGCCTCATCCTGAGGTGCGACCGGAAGGTCGGGAAACCCTTCCAGACAAAGCAGGGGAGTCGACCCTCCTGTCGAGATCAGGAGGGTAGAAGGGGCTCAGAGGAAGTGGTGCCGG
>NZ_JBFMIA010000119.1:0-317 GCF_040801915.1 Jeotgalibacillus marinus
ACCCGCCCGCCCGCCGTGGTCTCCCTCGTTCTCCCCTCCGCTCCCCCCCCCTTCTCTCCCTCTCGTCCCTGTTTCTTTTTCCCTCTCCCCCTCCTCTTTCTTTTCTCTTTCTCCCTTCTTCCTTTTTCCTCCCCTTTTCTTCTCTTTCCTTTTTCCTTTCTCTCCCTTCTTCTCCTCTTTCTCCCCCTCTCTCCCTTTTCCCCCTCCCCCCCCTCCTTTCTCTTTTCCCCCTTTCCTTCTTCCTCCCCTTTCCCTCCTTTTTCCTTCTTTCTTCCCTTCCCTTCTTTTTTCCCTCCCCCTCCCTTCCCTTTTCTTTT
>NZ_JBFMIA010000120.1:0-316 GCF_040801915.1 Jeotgalibacillus marinus
GCTTACTCGCATGACACTCGCTCCCCCTTCCTCCCCCTCTTTTTCCTCTCCCTCTTTCTTCCCTTCCCTTTCCTCCTTCTCTCTCCTCTCCTCTTTTCCCTCCCTCCCCCTCTCTTTCTCTCTCTCCCTCTTCCCCCCTTTTCTTCCTCTCTTCTTCCTTCTTTCTTTTCCTCCTTCTTTCCCTTTTTCCCTCTCTCCTCCTCTTTTCTTCCCTTTTTCTTTTTCCCTCTCTCTCCTTTTTTTCCCTCCCCCCTTTCTCTTTTTTCTTTTTTTCTCCTCTTCTTTTCCCCCCTCTTCCTCTCTTTCCCTTCTTTTT
>NZ_JBFMIA010000121.1:0-312 GCF_040801915.1 Jeotgalibacillus marinus
TTTTATATGATAAATTAGGATCCCTCACCTACTAATTCATTATGCTCTTTCCCCGCCTCTTCTCTTTCCCCTCCTTCCCCCCTCTTCTTCTCCCCTTCTTTTTTTTTCCCCCTCTCCCTCTCCTTTCTCCCTCCTCTTTTCTTCTCTCCTTTCCTTTTTTTCCTCTCTCCTTCCCCCTCCCTTTCCCTCTCCCTCCTTTTCCTTTTTCCCCCCTCTCCCCTCTCTTTCCCCTCTTCTTTTCCTCTTCTCTTCCTTTTCCCTCTTCCTCTTCTTTTCTTTCTCTTTTTTTTTTCTTTTTTCCTTTCTCTCTTC
>NZ_JBFMIA010000122.1:0-312 GCF_040801915.1 Jeotgalibacillus marinus
TCCCCCCCCCTCCCCCCGTTCTTCCCCCTCCCCCCCTCTTTCTCTTTCTTTTCCCTTCCTCCCTCTTTCCTCCTCGTTCCTTCTTTCCCTCCTCCTTCCTCCTCTCCTCTTCCTCCTTTCTCCCTTTCTTTCCCCTCCCTTTCCTTTTCTTTTCCCTCCTCCCTTTTTTCTCTTCCCTCTCTCTCCCCCCCTCTTTCCTTCCCCTCTTCTCTTTCCCCCTTTTCCTCTCTCTTCCCTCTTTCCTCTCCTTCTCTTTCTCCCTTCTCCCCCTTCCCCTCCCCCCTTCTTTCCCTCCTTCCTCTTCCTCCTCCC